>NZ_JAPDDT010000021.1 GCF_025950235.1 Luteolibacter arcticus
CCGGCACGCGGTGGCGAACAAGCCCGGGCAATCCAGCGAACTCAGAAAGCGTGCCGAACACTATTGGCGTCCCGCCCGTGCCAGCAAAGCGAATGGATAAGCGACTGGCACGCCATTCACTGCCCCCCGCCCATCCCCCGGTTCCGCCGGTACACCACGCGCTTCTTCCGCCAGAACGGGATCAGCACCATGCCGGTCGTGCTATCCTCGCACCACTCGCCATCCACCAGCGACTCGACCGTCCACGAGCAATCGGTCGCCCCCCGCTGAACCACTTTCAGCCGGCACTCCCCGCTCAGTCCGAAGGCAACGGCCGAAAGTGCCTCCTCCTCGTCCTCGAATTCCTCATGCCAGCCATCGAAGCCCACGGTGAACCCGGGCCGCTTCTCCGTCAGCCAGACCGCAAAGCCGTCGGCATTCGGTGCTTCCACGGTGACCGTGTATCCGCAGACCGAAAAAAGCCGCACGGAGGGATCATCCTGAAGCTTTTTCTGAATCCTTTCGATGGCGGACATGGGTGAAAATGAAGCCTGCGCTTCAAGACGGGGATGAACGGCAAAAACGTCCGCTGCCATTACCCCGCAGCCGGCCGGTCGGGCAAGATTACAACGGACAGGTGCGCACTACCCGTTACGGATAGTTTCCTACGTAGCCATCCCCGGCCCGTCATTTCCCGCTCCCCGTGCTTGCGGAGTCGCCCCGCACGCGTAGGGTGCGCGCCCCTTTTTAGAATGCCAGCCACCACCACTTGGAAACGCGGCCAGCGATGGGTCAGCGACAGCGAACCGGAACTCGGCCTCGGCATCATCCTCGACGGCTCCCACGGCCGCGTGGAAATCGTCTTCCCCGCCGCCGGAGAACAGCGCTGCTACGCCATCGATACCGCTCCACTCCGCCGGGTGAAATTCCAGCCCGGCGACCGCATCACCACCCATGAGGGGGTGGAAACCACCGTCGATCAGGTCCGCGAGGAATCCGGCCTGCGCATTTATCAAACCTCGGATGGCGAGGTGACGGAGGCCCAGCTCGCCGACTCGATGTGCTTCAGCAAGCCGGAGGAGCGTCTTTTCGGTGGCAAGCTCGATGACCCGGGCGACTTCGACCTTCGCGGCGAGGCCCTCCGGCGTCGTGCCGACATGCGGCGCTCACCCGCCCGCGGTCTCGCCGGTGCCCGTGTCGATCTCATCCAGCACCAGATCTTCATCGCGAATGAGGTCGCCAATCGTCTGAAGCCGCGCGTGCTGCTCGCCGATGAAGTCGGCCTCGGCAAGACCATCGAGGCCTGCCTCATCGTCCACCGCCTGCTGCTCACCGGCCATGCCTCCCGCGTGCTCATCCTAGTGCCGGAGCCGCTGATCCACCAATGGTTCGTCGAGCTGCTGCGCCGCTTCAATCTTACTTTCGACCTCTTCGATGAAGAGCGTTGCAACGCCATGGAGGAGAGCGACCCGGGAACGAATCCCTTCCTCGACCGGCAGCTCGTGCTCGCGCCGATGGACTTCCTGGCGGACGACGAGGCACGCGCCGCCCAGGCATGCGAAGCCGGCTGGGACGTGCTGGTCGTGGACGAAGCGCATCACCTCGAATGGACCCCTGAGCATGCCGGCGCGAACTACGAGGTCGTTCGTACTTTGGCCGCGGAAACGGAAGGCCTGCTACTCCTTACCGCCACCCCCCAGCAACTCGGGCCCGAGGGCCACTTCGCCCGCTTGCAACTGCTCGATCCCGAACGCTACCACGATCTCGACCGCTACCGCGAGGAAACCCGGCATTACGAGGAAGTCGCCGATCTGGTGGAATCCCTGGCGAATGGCGGCGAGGCCGGCGAGCGACTCGGGGTCCTCACGGCAGGACGCCCGCGCCTGTTAAAAGCGGCGGCCGATTTCCTCTTGGAGAAAGAAGGCTCCCGCGAGCGCCTGATCCAGGACCTTCTCGATGGCTGCGGCATCGGCCGCGTCATGTTCCGCAATACCCGCGCCCGCCTCGGCGGCTTCCCGGAGCGCCTGCCGCTGCTCGCGCCGCTGAAGGGCAAGGACGAGATGGCCGCCAAGACCGCTTGGCTTTCTGGTTTGTTAGAGAAGCTTCCCGCAGAGGACAAGGTGCTCGTCATCGCCAAGACTCGCGAACTCGCCGAACAAATCGTCGAGTCTCTTCGTGATGACACCGGCTCGGTGGCCGCGCTCTTCCATGAGGATCTCACCCTCATGCAGCGCGACCGGAATGCCGCCTTCTTCGCCGATGAGGATGGCACTCGCGTGCTCGTCTGCTCGGAGATCGGCAGTGAGGGTCGCAACTTCCAGTTCGCCCGCCACCTCGTGCTGTTCGACCTTCCGGACCAGCTCGATCTGTTAGAGCAACGCATCGGCCGTCTCGACCGCATCGGCCAGCGTGGGACAATCAACATCCACGTCCCCTTCTTGGAAGGCACTTCGGAGGAAACCCGTGTGCGCTGGATCCACGAAGGCCTCGATGCATTCCGTGCCAGTCCGCATGGTGCCGCGGAGATCCAGCGCGAACTCGCCGATTCTCTCGATGCCGCCTTGGAGAACCCGAAGAAACTGAAGACCCTCCTTGCCGAGACCGAGGCGTGCCGCGCCCGCATCTCCGAACGCCTCGCCAAGGGTCAGGATCGTTTGTTAGAGCGCTGCTCTCACCGCCCCGAAGACGCGGCCCGCACCACGGCCTCGATCAAGGCATGGGACGACGATGCGGAGTTCGAGGACTTCCTGCTGCGCCTCTTCGAGCACTGTGGCCTCCACATCGAAGACCTCAGCCGCCGCCGCTACTTCCTGCTGCCCGGCAATCTCAAGTCGGACGCCTTCCCCTCGCTGCCGAACGAAGGTATCACCGTCACGCTCGACCGCCAGCGCGCCCTCGAACGCGAGCACGAGGCCTTCCTTACCTGGGATCACCCGATGACCCGCGCGGCGCTCGACCTCCTGTTAGGCTCGGAAACTGGCAATGCCTCCTTCGGCATCTGGGAGTCTCCTTCGGAAAAGCGCATGCTTCTGGAAGCCCAGGTCGTGGTCGAATGCGTCGCCCCGGCCCGGCTTCACGTCGAGCGCTTCCTGCCGCCCGTACCGATGCGCATCGCAGTGGATCACATCGGCGGCGACCAGACCGGCGATGCCTCGCTCGCCGCTGCCAAGCTCCGCCGCGGCGATCCCGCCGCGCTGCTTCGCAACGAAGCCGTGAAGCGCAAGGTGCTGCCGACCATGCTCGAGCGCGTCCGCGAACTCGGTGCCGAAGCGAGCAAAGGAGTCATCGCATCCGCGCTGCAGACGATGCACGCCCAACTCGATGACGAGATCACCCGGCTCAAGGACCTTGCCGCCATGAACGATCACATCCGCCCGGAAGAGATCGATGCGCTCGTCGCCCGCGAACAGGAACTCGCCGCCGCCATCCGCTCCGCCCGCGTCCGCGTCGATGCCGTCCGCCTCGTCTGGAAAGCACCGTCCATGTAGCGCGGAAGGATCGCCTGTTAGGCCCACTGGGAACGCGGAATTCATTCCGCCCGAGTGGTCCCTACAAGCGCCATGAATCCCGTGCCCCCCCGCGCGGCGGGACTCAACTTATCCAACATGCTCCGCCCGCAGGCTACGCCGCCAAATGTGAGCTTCGACGTAACACCCAGCCCACCCGTCCCGCTCCTTGTGCGCGTGAATCATCTTCTCGATCCCCAGCCTTGAATACTCCTCCTGGAGTTCCGTCATCGTAAAGAGCCGCCCCCAAAAACTCTGGCGATCCCAGTCGGGCGGTGGCTGATAAAAAAGCGCCGGTGCACTGGAGCCGTAGAACGTGACCAAATGGGAATGGTCCGGATACATGAACGTCAGCTCTCGCTCCGAGAATCCGGACACCTCGATCTCGATCTTCCTCCCCTCGCGGAACATCGTCAGCGTCTTGTCGAAGCTCCCCAAAAGCGCGAAGTAAGGCCGTCCCTCCGGAGGATGGCCGAACTTTTCGGCATACGCCCGCATCAGAAGATCATCCGCTTCCCGCCGCCATTTCAGGAAGTCGGGCCCCATCGCGAAACGATTGAAGCCGGTCGTTGCGCTCCTCTCCTTGCGAACAAGCTCCCCAGCCTCCTCCTCGCTGAGATCGCAGATATTCCGGAACGGCCCGTGGTCCGCTTCGAAATAGTGGGTGATGTAACCGGGAAGTCCCATGCTTTTCTCGCAAGCGAACGTTAGAGCGCATGGACCGGCAATGCCTCACTCCATCTTCTCAATCTCCCGTCCCGCATTAATCTCTAGCCGCTCCTCCGCAGTCGGCTCCACCGTCCGCACGCAGGAAACAAGAGGCATCACCGCGAGACCAATCAGAATCATCCGAAGCATGATTGCATGCTTCCAAAGTTGAGCGGCAGTCCAAGCACGAATTACAGGATCTCTTATCGTCGCTCGGTCTTCGTCAGGATCCTGCCCGACCCCGGCGTGGTGCTGAAGTCCGTCGGCCTCGGCAATCCCGGATCGGCACTGCACACCACCAATTGCCTGCCCTCAATTCGATAGATTGCACGGATCGTCGGCAGCTTGTGATCATAGAAATCGATCATCTTGGGACTCGCCTTCGCATCCAGCGCATACCACTCGTATCCTTTGTTTCCACTGATCCAGTGCCGGTTGTGCTGGAAGTGAAAGACGTAGCCATTGCGGCCGGCCATCGCCTTCCCATCCCGCTCGCAATAGGTCACGGTCCACTCGCCTTCCAATTTCTTGTAGTCTCCCGTGGCCGGTCCCTCAAGCGGCGCCACCAGCGGCCCCGTGTGAGTATCCCGGGAGACGCACGAACAGGCCAACACCGGAACAACCACCGCCAGCACCGCAAAGATCGTCTTCATGTGGCATCTTCAATTTCCCTCCATCGCATGCGGCAACTCCAATCTCATTCGCCCCACCGTCACTTCCCCAGCTCGTCCAGCGACTTGAGAAGCACGACGGCTTGCACGAACGACGCACCGTCAAGGATCCCGGCGCGAATCACCTTGTCGAGGTGAGGCCGGGCAAGCTCCGGTTTACCCAATCCGACATGGGCGACCGCGTTGAGATAGTGCCACCCGGTTTCATCGTCCTCCGCTTGATCCTTCACCTTGGCAAGCGCCGCGAGCATCTCCTGCCAATCGCGGTCGAGACGCGCCAGACGGGCGGCCATCAAGGCTGCGCCCATCGGGTCCACCGTGAGCGTCGCCATGTCCTTTCGCCACGCCCCCGGCAGCAGATTGGCGTGATCGAACCCGGCGGCCAGATCGAGCGTGCGCCGGGCGGAAGAAACCGAGCCCTCATACCAGGCACTCATCATTTCCTTCCGGATCACATCGGGCACGGACTCACGGACGAGTTCCAGCTCGTCCGTGCGACCCAGCATTTCGAGCGCCGCGGCGTAGGTGGCGATGCCCGTGCCATCGAGAAAGTCATCGGGCTTGATCTCACCGAGCAAGCTTTCAAGGCCGGCCTTGTCCCCATTCGCGATCAAGGCCTCCATCGAGCTGCCATAGACCGCGATGCCGAGCATGCTCATCTTTTTGGCGTTGAGGACCGCCTGCGGCACATCGACCGGATCGCCGACCTTGCGGTCACGAAACGCTCGCCAGAAATCGATCAAGGCCCCGACCGCTTGGCTCTTGTTCGCCTTCAGCGCTTCATCAAGCACGGCATCGATCTCCTTCCAACTCCCGTCAGCCGGGAGCTCCATCCCCACGAGGGTGCCGCTTAGGGCGAGATTCGCGCGGAAGTCATCCTTGATGCCCAAGGCGAGCTTGAAGAACTCCAATGCCTTGGCGTGATCGGTCTTACCACCGGAAGAAAACCAGAACGAAGGATAGCGAAGCCAGCGGGCACCCTCCGTGGCATCATGCGCCGCTGCTTTCATCACGGTAGCAGCACGAACCCCATCCGCTTGCCGCTCCGTGAGATCGTCGAGCTGCTCCACGTTCATACGCTGCTCCCACCCCGCCGGTGCGTCCTTTGCCACACGCTCGAGGACCGGCAGGAAGATCCCTCGCATCGCGCGATCAAACTCGATCGACGGCTTCGCGGTATTCTCCAAGCGCAGCCATGCCAAACGAGTGGTGAGGATGCTGCCGGAAGTGCCGGGCGCGAGCTTCCACGACTTCATCGCTTCGCGTGCGGCCACAGCAGCATCCAGGTCGCCTGCACCGAGCAGGAACGCATGGAACATCCCGGCGACCTGCAGCTCCACCGCATCCAGCTCCTTGCCGGCCAGCCGGTCGAGCACCGCTTGTGAGGCAGCGCCCGCGCCGTCCCGGCGACTCTTCGCGATGTCCTGAAGCAGTGGGTAGTAGCGCTTGGCATACGCCTCGGCGAAGCTTTGGAAGACCGGCTTCTCGGCAAGCTTGGCGAGCAGTTCCACCTGCCCGGTCATAGTCGCGGAAACCGCCGCCTTCCACAGTAGCGGCAGCCGCAGCGTGAGAGGCAGCGCTTCATCGTCGATGGCATGCGACCACACGGCATCGGCCTCCGGCAGAGTCCGGCAACTTGCGGCAGCCTCTACCAGAGCTTCGCCATAGGCCCGCTCGCGGACCTCCGCGGTGGCCCGGTCGCTGAGCGCGATGAGCAAGCGCAGACGCTGCCGCTCGGCAGGATGAAAGCGGGAGAGATCGCCCGAGAGAACCTTGTCCACATCGCCCACGCGCGGGTCATCCAAATCCGCCGGGCCGACATTGGCATACCAACTCGGAGCAAGAGTCTCGATGTAGCCGCGAACGGAAGCCTCCAGGCCCTCGTGATGCCCTGCCGACTTGGTCAGGGCATCGAGCTTGGTGGTGATGGCGTCCAGCACCTTGGCATCCGCCTTGATAGCGGGATCGGTGGACTTTCCCTTGAGGAAAGCAATGGCCTCAGACTGCTTGCCGGATTTTGCGAGAAGATCCGCGTGCAGCGAAAACCACGTCCCGGCATTCACGAAGCCCGGCCCTTTTTCGATCACGGCCGAGCTGATCGCCAGCGCATCCGGCAGCCTCTCACCGCTAGCCACGGCAGCCATGCCAAAGACATAAGCGGAGCGCTCGCGGTGCTCGTCACCGCGGCCCGGCGCTTCCCCCCATTGCCCGTCGAGGAGCTTCAAGGTCAACGCGGGCTCGCCCCGGTCCACCGCCATGCCGGCATGCAGGCGCAGGCAATACTCGATGACGGACAGCTTCGCGATGCTCACCGCCGCCGCGGCATCTTCCACCACGCGCTCCTGGCGTGAAACCGTCTGCGGGCGCAGCGGCTTCACGTAGAGGCTCAGCATCGTTTGCAGCGAGCCGATGTGGCAGGGCAGCCAGCGGAATGAAAGGCCCACCGCGGCCAGATCCTTCGCCACCATCGTGACATCCTTCTCCGCCAGGGCCTTGCGGCAACGCACGTCGACCGCCGTCCCCTGATCCGCGAGGTAAGGCCGCTGCCCAAGCTCTTCAAGACCGAGACTCTTCAGCAAAGGCACGAAAGAGTCCTTCCACCACCCGTCCATGCGCTTCCATTGTTCGAGCGTCGCATCGGGATCCGCAGAAAGAGCGATGGCGTCGACAATCTCGGATATCAGCGGCGAGTCATCATAGGTGGTCGCCGGTACATCGGCCAGGAGCTTCCAGATCTCCAGCGCATCCTCGCGCTCGCCGAGATGGGCACGCAGCAACCCCGCACGCAAGATACCCTCCACGACCACACGGAAGCCGTGGCGGTCTTCCTTGAACTTCGCATAGCAAGCAGCAGCTTCATCCCAACGCCCCTGGAGCTCATGCGACTCGCCCAAGGCCGACCACGCGGTCTTCGTGAAGTCGGCAGGCAGGGCGGGATCTTCCGTCATCGCCCGCTGGATCGCTTCCGCATCTTTGACCTTGCTGGTGTCGCGCAGCCTCCAGGAATGGGTGAAGCGGCACTCCCAGTAGTGATCGTCCGACTTCGGCAGCAGCGCGGACGCTTCGGCCAGTTCATCAAAGAGCACTCCCTCGTCCTTCTCCTCGACCGCGCTGAAGTGGCCGAGCAAATGCCAAACGACACGCGAGAATTGCGGTGACGGCTCGAAGGTGCGGAAGTAAGCGGCAGCCGTCGCGATCCATTTCTTGCGATCCTTTCCGTTGAGACCATCGAGCATCGCTTCCGTCGCCGCGGCGGTGTCTCCCGGCTTCGTCCCGTCGAAGTACTGCGTCCCCCGTAGTTCCAATGCGGCCAGCACGCGCGCGCGCACGGTGGCATACGCCTCGCCACGGGAAAGCCAGCTCTCCAGCGCGGTGGCAGCGGTGGCCAGATGCTTCTTGCGGTCTTCGTCCTCCGCGAGGTCACGGGCCCGTGCCAGCCAAGGCTGCAGCTCACCGGCCTTCTCCGTCACGCCATCCGTAATCTGTTTGAGCACGGACGCACCACCGTCTTCGAAGGCATCCAGCGCATCACCCTTGGCCATCATGTCGGCGAGAGCCTCGCCTTGACCGGTGGAAGCCATCGCGGGAATCAAGACCACCAGCGCCGGCTCGGCAGCCTCACCGCCGAAAGCAACGGCTTGCTTGAGCAACTCCAGCGCTTCCACAGGCACCGGCTTGCGCTCCGCCAGCCACGTGCCGGCAAGGCTGGCCGACCAACCGCGACGGTAGTCGGACAGACCGGCGTCTGCCACGAGTTCGCGCATCACCTTCAGCGCGGCCTCCGTTTCACCCGTCTCCTGCAGGGCCATGGCGTGAAGATAGCGGGTGAAGGCGAAGCTCTCCGCATCCACACCCTCCGGACGACGCGCTGCCAAAGGGGCGAGTTCCGCAACCGCGGCGGGATATTCATCCGCCAGCACCCGCAGGTAGGCGATCTGGACCCGGGCGTCATGGACCGTCGAGGGATCGTTCGGGAAATAGCTCACGACCTTTTCCAAGGCCGCGCGGCGCTTGGCGGCATCCGATCCCGCCGGAAACAAGCGGTTCACCAGCGTCATCTGGCCCTGCCCGGTCGGCATCAGCGGCAGCTCGACCTGACCGATGGGTGCCGGCTTGTCCGCCGCCTTTCCTTCCGCCTGCGTGAGCAGCAGCGGCACACCCAGCCACGCCGCCAGCGAGCGGTTCGCCTGCGCAGGTCCCGCCACCGCTCCCGCTGCGATCACCGCCTCGCGGCAATCCAGCCGCAGACTCGCAGTGCAGGTGCCTTCGCCATGGGACCATGATGCCTCCGCGAGATAAGCCGGGGTGTCCAGCTTCAGCGGCTGCGGCAGCGACTCCGGCCGCCAGCCAGCGGGCAAGCGCACCGTCGTCTCCACCCGCGTCCGGTCGCGCCATTGGAAATACGACGTCTGTCGTACTTGGGTATCACCGTAGTCATTGAACAAGCCGGGGGATGAAGGGAAAGGCAGGCTCAGCCGGCCACCGTTGTCGCGCTGCCGCGGCGGCCCGGTCACATAGGCTTTCACCGTCACCTCATCCACGATCCTCTGCTCGGCCGGCAGCACCACGTCCACGACTTCCGCACCATCGATGAAATCCTCCACCAGGCTCGTCAGACGGTCGCGTGCGCTCTCGCGGTCGGCACCGCCGTAGGCACTGGCCAGCCTCACCGCATAGTAGCCCTTCGAGGTGATCGAGAGCCAACCCGTCAGGCGGCCCTCTTCATCCACGGCCAGGTCGAAGCGATAGAAATCCTCCCCCGCGTCCACCTCCGGCGTCTTGAGCCACTGCGCCTTCCCACCATCGATCGCCAGCACATCGCGCCCAGCGGACGATGGACCTAACAGCCCCGGCCGCCCATGGCGGATGGTAGCATCACAAAACACCTGCTGGACGCCTCCCCCCTCGGCGGGCAACTCGGCTACCGCGATGGCGTGGTTGAAGTGCCGGAAGTCGGGGATGTCGCGGTGAACGACGCCGGCATCGTCGGTATTCACGAGCACCACCTTTGCAGGCACGCCGCGGTGGCGCAGCATCGCCACCAGCAGGTTCGCCTTGTCCTTGCAGTCGCCGTATTGGTTTTTCCACACCGTGCCGCAGGTGTAGGGCTGCAACCCGGATACCCCGAATTCAAGACCTTCGTAGCGGATGTCGTTGGCCACCCGGTCGTACAAGACATCGAGGATCTCGCGTGGAGATTTTGCGTCCGCCGTCCATTCGGTGACCTTCGCCTTCAGCTCATCATCCAGCACGTCCTGACCCCTGAGCAGCCCCTGGTACCACGCGGCCATTTCATCCCAGCTCGCAAAGGTCCCGATCCAAGTCGCCGGCCCCACCTGCGCCGCGGGCGCGCGATTCGGCTCGTAGGGCGGGCGGCCCGTCGATCCGCGTTTCCACTCGCGGCACAAGCGTCCCTCGGCAGCGGGCAGATCCGTGGCCCGCACCTCCTTCACGGCCACCGCATGTTCCTTCAGCCTGTCCTTCCACGCGGCGGGGAAATCGAGCACATGCCGGATCTCGCCGACCGGCCAACCGGGCGACCAGTCGATCACATTGCTGTAGCCACGTTTGACCGATGGCTCTTTGCGCTCATACACCACGATCGCCTCGCACAGCACGCCGGGCTTCACATCGGGAAATACCACCACCAAATCCTGGGCATCATCGTAGGTGCTCGCGGAGCCGCGATTGCCCTTTTGCAGGAAAGCGGCATTCGGTCCGAGCAGCTTGCTGGTCCCATCCGGCAGCACCGTGCGGGCAAGCGCGAGGTGGACCGTCTCCTGCCGGGAGTAGAAGCGGTAGCGGTCGTTCGCCGTCGCGTCCGCGCCCTTCGTCGAGTAGGGCTGCACGATGTAGTGCACGGCGCGCAGATAGGTGCCGTCCTCCTTGACCCGCGTCACCTGCTCGGCCAGCCGCACCGTGCCCGGCTCATCCTTGCCCGCATGAGGATCCTTGCGGGCGGAGATGTCCTCCAGCAGCGTGAGCAGCGGGCGGATCGAGGTTTCATACTCCGGCGGCGGGGTCGTGGAGACCTCCGCTCGCAGAACGGCCGCCGCGACCAAGTTGATCAGGAGAAATGCAATTCGCTTGCCTCGTGTCATCATGACGGCCAGCAGCCCACCGGAAATCCGGCAGCGCCGCAAGCCCCGCCATCACAACTGGTCGGCCACCGCCTCCGCGATCGGGGCCACCGGACTGGTCGTTTCCTCGTGGCGGACCAGCTTCGACGCACGGAAGTCCGGCAGGAACACCTTCCGCTCCAGATCGCGGACGGTGGCAGGATCCGAAAAAGCCAGGTTCATCTCCCGGTTGATCCGCATGCTGAGGATGTCGAGATTCGCCGAGCCGACCTGCGCCCAGCCGTCGCAAATGATGACCTTCATATGGGTCATCCTAGGATAGCGATAAACTTTAGCCCCGGCCTCGATCAACCCGCGGGCGGTGCCCAGATTGCCAGCGTCCATGATCGTGGAATCGCCGCGCGCCGGCAGGATCACCCGGACATCGACCCCGCGGCGCGCCGCGGCTTCCACCTCGATCGCGATGTCATCGTGCGCGAAATACGGGTTCTCGATCCAGATCCGCTTCTTCGCAGCCCGGATGCCTAAAAGCGTGGATTTGAGAATCTGCTCCTGGCCGGCCGCGGCATCGGTGCGCAGCAGCCGCAGCGGCACCCCGCCATCGACCGGCTCCGGTTTGCGGAA
Source organism: Luteolibacter arcticus (assembly GCF_025950235.1). Classification (NCBI taxonomy): domain Bacteria; kingdom Pseudomonadati; phylum Verrucomicrobiota; class Verrucomicrobiia; order Verrucomicrobiales; family Verrucomicrobiaceae; genus Neoluteolibacter; species Neoluteolibacter arcticus. Next base: position 11,569 of record NZ_JAPDDT010000021.1, read on the forward strand.
AAACCGCGGGCGCTGGAACATCGCGAGATCGCCCCACGGACCGGCCTTGCGCCAGGCCCGGCTGAACTCGCCCTGCAAGCGTCCCACGATTGGCCCCTCGACCTTCACCATCACGTCATGCCACTCGGAGTAGTACTCCCGGCCCATGTTCATCCCACCCATAATCGCCGTGCGGCGATCGAAAACGAGCAGCTTGGTGTGATCGCAGACGAGCCACGGATTGAGCGAGCGGCGGACCTGAATGCGCGAATCGTTCTTCAAATAAACCGCCATGTCGGCGGGCGGGACGAACCCGCGCGGGCCGGGCGTTTCCGGCGCGGCGGTGTGGGCGAAGGAGCTGCCCAGATCGTCGAAGAGGACGCGCACCGGCACGGTCTCCGCCTTGGCCTTGAGGCGGTCCGCGTACTGCACGGCGACATCGTCGTTGTCGTAGATGAAAAACTGCAGGTCCACCCGTTCCTTCGCGGCGGCGAGCCGTCGGTCCAGCTCCGGGAAAAACTCGCGACCGTCCACCAGCCACGTGAGCCGTCCGGATTCACGGTTAGGCATCCCTTGGCGATCGAGCAGCATCTCGAATTCCTCGCTGCCGGGCACCTCCACGGGAGGGGGAGTCAGATCCAGCCGCACCGGCAGATTCCCGCTCACGATTTCCTTGGGCCGGTGCCAAAAGACCGCCAAGCCGGTCCGCACCGTGGTGTAGGGTTGCCGCACCGCCGCCAAGGTCGTTGCCCGGAAGGCGCTCACCGCGAGCTGGCTTTTGCCCGTCACGGAGTCGCTTGCCTGCGGTCGCCGTTCGGCGGACCGGTCGGCATTCGAATGGAGCGAACCGCAGGCGGAAAAAACCACGGGGATGACGAGAAGGAGGGAAATCCGGGCCGGCGTGGACCGCGGGTGAAAAGACAGCATCCCCCAATCAAGCGGTGGATGGCCATCTGGCAAGAAGCGGATTCTCCGGTGAGACGGGAAATTCCCTCACAATCCGTGTCATCTGCCCCCGCCTTTTTCCCGAAACGGCGGGCTGTCACGGCCCTGCCACGCATTCAGCTTCCCGCCCCGGCATCCCGGCTGCTTCACTGGCCGCGCCGATGACCGAACCCCAGCCGACCCGCGAACAGCTCCGCCTTGAAGGCTTCGAACTAATCGATGACACCCTCGCCTTCCTGATCGGCTGCCTGGGGGATGCCTTGAAGAGCCTGGGCGAGGAGGCCCTGCTCCCCTACCTGCCCTGGTCCGGCACCGTGCCCGACCAACACCCGCCGGAGGGCACCCAGCAGCTCTACTCGATCGGTTTCCAGCTCCTGAACATGGTCGAGGAACGCGTCGCCGCGGCGATCCGCCGCGAGCGCGAAAAAGTAATCGGCCCCGACTCGATCCGCGGACTCTGGCCGCGCGCCCTCCGCGACATGACGGCACTCGGCCTGGGGCCAAAGGAAATCCTCGAAGTGCTGGCTGACGTGGACGTCCAGCCCGTCCTGACCGCCCACCCGACCGAGGCGAAGCGCGCCTCGGTCCGCGAGCGCCACCGCGCGCTCTACGAGGAACTCGTCCGCAACGAGTACCCGAAATACACCGACCGCGAGCGCCACCGCATCCGCGAGCGCATCGTGACCGCCTTGGAAACGCTGTGGCGCACCGGCGAAATCCACCTCGTCCGGCCGGACATTTTCCGCGAGCTGCGGGACGCCATCCACTACTTGCGCGACCTGTTCCCGTCCGCGCTCAACCGCCTCGACCTCCACTTCACCGAGGCATGGCGCGGTGCCGGCTTCCCGCTGGAAATGCTCCGCGCCGCCGGGAATATCCCGCGGCTGTCCTTCGGCTCATGGATCGGCGGCGACCGCGACGGCCACCCGCTGGTCACACCGGAAGTCACCACGAAGGCGCTGGAGATGATGCGCCGCGCGGCCTTCCAGCTCCTCAAGCGGGAGGTCGATCAAACCGCCGGCCAGCTTACCCTCTCCCGCCAGCTCAATGAGATCCCGGATTCCTTGGAACGCCGGATCGACGAGATGACCTTCGCTCTCGGCGAGGAGGAAATCGCCAATGACCTCCACGACCGCCATCACGAGGAGCCATGGCGCCACCTCTGCGGCTTGATCGCCGCGAGATTGCAACGACAGGTCCATGGCAAGGAGGGCTACAAGACGCCGAACGAACTCGATGCCGACCTCGAGCTGTTAGCCAATGGCATCCGCGGTGCCGGCTGCGCTCTGATCGACGAACAGATCATCCGCCCGCTGCGGCAGAAGCTGGACATCTTCGGCTTCCACCTCGCATTGCTGGACGTCCGGCAGAACTCAGAATTCCACGACAAGGCGATCTCCCTGCTGCTTGCCACCGCCGGCATTCCGGAAGGCGACAGCTATGCGACCTGGCCGGAGGAAAAGCGCCTGGCTTTCCTCCAGGAAGAACTCAAATCGCCGCGCCCCTTCCTGCACGATACCGCACGCATCGGCGGCGAGGCGGACCTCGTGCTCGATACCTACCGTGTGCTGGTGAAGCATCGCGCCGAGTGGGGCGATGCCGGCCTCGGCGCGCTGATCGTCTCGATGACCCGCCAGCTTTCCGACCTGCTCGGCGTGTTCCTGCTCGCCCGCGAGGCCGGCCTGATGGAGCACGATGCCGAGGGCTCGTGGTGCGCGCTCGAAGTGGTGCCCCTGTTCGAGACCATGGACGATCTCGACCGCTCGCCCGGCATCCTCGGCCCCTTCCTCGATCACCCGATCACGCAACGCACCAATGCCGAGCGCGCCGGCACCGGCAAGCCCAGCCAGCAGGTGATGCTTGGCTATTCCGACTCTAACAAGGACTGCGGCATCCTCGCCGCCCAATGGGCACTCCACCGCGGGCAGGAAGCTCTGACCAAGACCGGCAATGACCACGGCGTGAAGCTGTGCTTCTTCCACGGCCGCGGCGGCACCATTTCCCGCGGTGCGGGACCGACCCATTGGTTCATGGCCGCCCTGCCCCACGGCGCGATGAGCGGCGAGTTCCGCATGACCGAGCAGGGCGAAACGATCGCCCAGAAATACGCGAACCTCGCAAACGCCACCTACAATCTGGAGCTGTTGCTCGCCGGTGCCGCGATCACCACCGCGACCCACCGTCACACCGAGCCCAAGGCGGATCCCGCAGAACCCTTCCTTCCCTTCCTCGCGGAGAAGAGCCAGCAAGCTTACCAGTCGCTCCTCCGCACCGAGGGCTTCATCGAGTTCTATCGTCAGGCCACGCCCATCGATGCGTTGGAAAATTCGCGCATCGGCTCCCGCCCCGCGCGGCGCACCGGCAAGAAAGGCCACTCCATCGCCGACCTGCGTGCCATCCCATGGGTCTTCTCATGGACCCAGGCGCGCTTCTACCTGCCCGGCTGGTTCGGTGTCGGCTCCGCGCTGGAAGCCCTGCAAACCACCACACCCGGAGAGTTCCAGGCGCTCAAGGACGCCCTCCGGCACTCCACCTTCCTCGGCTACGTCTTTACCAACGTGGAAACCAACCTCGCCTCCGCCAATCTCGACCTCATGCATGAGTATGCCGCGCTGGTCGAGGACGCCGCGCTGCGCAAGAAGTTCATGGACCTCATCGTCGCGGAGTTCCACCGCACGCGGAATTTATTAGAGAGCCTCTACGACGGCCACCTCGATGCCCGCCGCCCCCGCATGGCCAAGACCCTGGCAATCCGCGAGGCCCCGCTGAAGACCCTCCACCGCCAGCAAATCGCCATCCTCCGCGAATGGCGCGGCCTCGTCGCAGACGAAAAGGAAGCCGAGGCCGAAGCCATGTTCCCGAAGATGCTCCTCTCCATCAACGCGATCGCCTCCGGGTTGCGCACAACCGGTTGAGCGGCTTGCAAGGCAGGGCGATAGGTCCCATAGGTCTTATAAGTCCTATCGCCCACCGGGGCGCCCCCTCCCCGCATGCTCAGCCTGCCGACACGGCATTAGCCGCCCGCCAAAACCATGGCAGGATGGCGATGTGAAAACGAAAGCGAACACGGAAACGAACACAGACACCGGCCTCACCATCCGCCGCTCCGGCGAGCGCGGTCACGTCGACCACGGCTGGCTCGACAGCCGCTTCACCTTCTCTTTCGCGGATTACTACGATCCCGCACACATGGGCTTCCGCTCGCTGCGGGTCATCAATGACGACCGCGTCGCCCCGGGCGGGGGCTTCCCGACCCACCCGCACCGGGACATGGAGATCTTCTCCTACATCCTGGAAGGCAGCCTCGCCCACCAGGACAGCATGGGAAATGCCCGCACGCTCACGCCCGGCCAAATCCAGCTCATGAGCGCCGGCAGCGGCGTCACCCACTCGGAGTTCAATCCCTCCGCCAGCGAAACCGCCCACCTGCTCCAGATCTGGATCCTGCCCCGCCAGCGCGGCCTGACACCCCGCTACACCGAGTGGACCCCCACGCCGGAGCAAGAAGCGGCATCCAAAGTGCTCGTCGTCTCGCCCGATGGCCGCGACAGTTCCGCCACCATCGCCCAGGATGCCGACATCTACCGCCTCAAGCTCCAGCCCGGCGAAACCGTCACCCACGCCCTCTCGCCCGGTCGCGGCCTGTGGCTCCACCTCATCCGCGGCGAAGCCGAGCTGAACGGCGCGGGAATTTTTCCCGGCGATGCCGCCTCCAGCGAGCGCGCCGCCGACTACACCGTCACTGCCGGCTCCGAACCGGTCGAAGCCCTGCTCTTCGACCTCGGAGCGTGAAAATCATCCGACGATCTACCATCCACCATCTAGAATCTGCCATCTCCAATCTAACACCTGACATCTCTGACCATGAAAATCGACATCCTGACCCTTCCCGCCGCCCTCTTCGCCCTGAGCCTCGTCTCTTGCGAAAATCCGGCCGATAAGACCTCCGACGCCGCCGTGAAAGACAAGGTCGAGAAGACCACCGACACCGCCGCCGGCACGAAATACGTCTTCACGCCGGATTCGAAGATCGAATTCACCGGCTCCAAGGTCACCGGCAAGCACGACGGTGCCTTCAAGACCTTCACCGGTCACTTCACCGTGAAGGACGGCAAGCCTGTCGGCAACGACCACAAGGTCGTCATCGACATGGCGTCCACCTGGTCCGACGCCGAGAAGCTCACTACTCACCTCAAGTCCCCGGATTTCTTCGACGTGGAGAAGTTCAAGGAGAGCACCTTCGACGTGACCGAAATCAAGCCCGGTGACAGCGGCAGCTACACCGTGGCCGGAAACTTCACCCTCCATGGCGTGACCAAGAACATCAGCTTCCCGGCCACCGTCACCCAAGGCACGGATACCGTGACCATCAAGGCCGAGTTCGACATCAAGCGGAAGGACTTCGGCATCGTCTATCCCGGCAAGGCCGAGGACCTGATCCGCGACGAAGTGGTGATCCGCCTCGACCTCACCGCCAAGCCGGAGGCCTGATCCAATTGGTCTGAAACGATTCCAAGCGGCCGGGAGCCCGTCTCCCGGCCGCTTTTTCGTGGAGTCATCGCGCGTTCTCGACATCCGGCCGGCCTTTCCCCCAGCATGGCGGAAAGCATGCCCATCGACCTCACCGACCGCATTCAGCAATTCCGTCACGCCGGCCATCAACTCGGCGACGCGCCATCGCCGGATGACTTGGCGACCCTGTTCCGCGCGCTGGTCATGTATCCCCTGCCTCCGGATGCCGCAGCCGTTCCGGCGACCACCGAGGGCGAGGTGCTCAACCGCTACCGCGTCTACCCGGCTGCGGCGCAGACCTCGGCGCTGGTCTCGACGGACATCCCGGCCGCCGGCACCTGGGACCACCCGGTCACGCTCTTGGAGGCCTCCGCCGTGGACCTGCGGCTCGTCTCCTTCTTCGACTGGGAAACGGCCGGCACCCGGGATCTCCAGTTCCTCCGCGTCCGCATCGTCCACGCCAATGACCCGTCGCTGGTCGGTCGCGACGCCCTGCTGGAAACCAGCGATTGCCGGGTGGAGTATGTCGATTGATTGAGCGGCCATGGATGCCTGGTCCATCGTCGGTTTCATCCAGAGCGGCCTGCTGTGGATCCTCGCTGGCGTCTCGCTGCTATGGATTTTCCGCAGGATCGAGGATGCCGCCGCAGTCCGCCTCCTCTCCCCCGTCCTGATTCTGCAGGCGGTTACCTCCCTGATCTGGGGCTACGTCATCGCCATGGAGCTGTTCGTCGCCCGCTACAGCGGGGCCATTTACACGGCAGAAGCCACGAATCTCCGCCTGAATGGCCCCTACTGGTGGGTCTACTGGCTTCTGTTCGCGGCCCCTCTCGTCTCGCTGGCGTTCCTGATTCCCCGGGTGCGGCGCTCAATGCCGGTCGTGGCGGGAATCTCCCTGTTTGCCTTTTCCGTGGTCTGCTCCGGCCTCCTGCTCGGGATGGCCAAGGCAGCATCTCCCTAAGGCCCCCCTTTTTTCGGCTTTCCGAAGGACTTGGCCACCGGCGCAATCCGTGCTAACAGTCTTGGCCTCTCCCGTCCCCAGCATGATCACTTCGCAGCTGTCCCGCATCGCGACCACCACCGCCGGCCTCACCCTTGTGGCCTGCGGCCCCGTCAATATTATCAATAAAGGCTCGCTCGACGGAGCTCAAAAGGCCGAGCACGTCCTCTACCAGTGGTACGACGACAGGGGGCCTGGCGAGGTCAAGATCCGCATCGTCCTCTCCGAGCAGCGCGCCTTTTACACCCGCGGCGGCCGGGACATCGGCTGGTCCTACGTGGCCACGGGCAAGGAGGGCCACGGCACGCCCGGCGGCACCTACCGCATCACCGAAAAGATCGTGGACAAATACTCGAACCGCTACGGCTGGCTCGAAGACGAGTGGGGCAATGTCACCAATGGCGACGCGACTCCAGGCACCCGCGTGCCGGAGGGCGAGCGATACGTTCCCGCACCAATGCCCTACTGGATGCGGCTCACCAGCTACGGCATCGGCATGCACGCTGGCGTCATCCCGAAGCCCGGCGAAGCCGCCTCCCACGGCTGCATCCGCCTGCCCAAGGAACTTGCACCGGTTCTCTTCGACAGCATCAGGGTCGGCACGCCGGTCACCATCATTCACTGACCACCCGTCAGCTTCCACTTCAGCAGCGGCAGGACGACCTTGCCGAGACCTTGGGCCACCGGATGAACACCGTCCGGCACCCAGGCTTTGAAGGCGGCAAGGTCGCCCTGCTGCAGTGCCGCCCAGTTCGGCTGATGATCGATGAGCATTAGACCGCGCGCGGCGGCGACGCTACGATACATCTCGTAGTAGGCGGCTAGGTTCGGGCGCAGCGTGGCGGACTGGTTGCTGCCGTTGGGCGAGTTCCAGACCGTATTCATCGTCTGCAGGATGATCTCGGCTGGCGGGTTCTGCGCGAGGATCGAATCGATCATCGTGTTCAGGTTCGCCCGCGCCTGCTCGACGCTCAGTTGCGGCGTGCCGTCGCTGTAGAGAAACGCATCGTTCATCGCGAACTCGATGAAGACCGCATCGGGATCGTGAGCGAGGACCTTGGCCTGGAGCTGCGCGACTCCTTCCGCGGAGTTCTTTCCGCTCAGGCCGCTGTTGATCACGGTGAGCTGGCCCGGGTAGGTCGCCGTCAGCCACGATGTCATCTGGCCGACCCACGCGCCATTCGCGGTGAGGCTGGTGCCATACACCACCACCTTTCGCGCAAGCCCGGCGGCGAGCGCCGAAACGAACCCGGCCGGCTCCGTCCGCAAGGCCACGCGAAAAAACTCCCGCGGCCCGGTGGGAGGCATCACGAATTCAAAGTCCTCGAAGACGTCCCAGGTTGACACCGTGGTCTTTCCTTCGAGCGAAAATCGAAAACCGGCCGGGCTCCCGCCATAGCCCGGCCGCGCCACGCGCAGGTCGTGGATCTCATTCTCGGAGTGAAGGCCGAAGTAATCCGGATGATACTTCACCGCCTCGATGAAGGGCGCGTTCGACGCCATGGCATCCAGCCCCAGCTCGATCTCGCGCAGGTCGCTCATGCCATCGTCATCGCTGTCGTCGGCTGCCGTCACGGCAGAAAATCCAACCGCATCGGCGATGACGTAGCCGTTCACCCCGGTGGTCTTCACGGTCACCTGCTGGATACCGCTGAAGATGCCCAGCAAGTTCCATCTCCCGCCGTTTGACTTCTGATCTACCATGACCGTCGTACTTCCTCCGGCATGTTGGATCACCACGGGAACGTTCGAAGCACGGTTGGTGTGCGAGGTCCAGCGCAGGAAGACCCGCTGCGTGCCGGTGACACCGGCCGGCACCGCAAAGGCGACCTGCTTGGAGCCTTGGCCGGCGTTGTCATTGTGCAGGTAATCGCTTCCCACGAAACCAGAGGAAGAATTTCCCGAGATCCACGCACCGGTAGTGGTGACCAGCGCGCTATCGGAGTTATCGACCGCCGACGTGGGCAAGCCCGCGGTCGGCTCGCCAAGCGCCTGACCGGCAGCCAGCAAGACCGGGCGGAGCTGCGCATACGGCACCTGCTGCACGGAGAGATTGCCATCGAGCGCGAGATCGGCAGCGATCGCCGCGGACTGCGCCAGGATCATGAAGACCGGCTCCATGCGGATCGACCCGAAGGCCATGTGACTCGCGGAAATACTCCAGGGAACCAGCAGGTTCGGGCACTCGCCGGCCTTCGGCACGATCGAGCGATAGGACACCGGATAGGGATTTCCCACCGGCATCTGCACGTCGCCCTCGTTCTTCACCTTGCCGTCCTTCACGTGGCGCTGCACGTGATGCGAATCCATCGCGTAGGCGGCCAGACCGACGGAATCTGGCGCGACCACTTCCCCACTGCAGTGGGCCTGCCTCATCACGTAGTCGGAGACCATGCGTCGCGCCTCGCGGACATAGAGCTGCCACGGCCAGTTGCCATTGTCGGTGAACTCATCGGCGGGCAGTCCCCAGGCGGCATGGGCATTGCGGATCGAAGCCGGAACCCGCGAGTGATTCTGCAGCGTCCAGACGAGCCCGCGCTGCCAGTTCTCGTGCTGCTTCGCGAGTGCGAGGCGTTCGTCGTGATCGAGCGTCGCCCAATTCCAGCCGGGTCCATAGTTCTTTCCGATGAAGTCGGTGGAGATACCACCCCGGTTGTTCGAGTCGGTCTTGCGATTCGGCATCAGGTCGAACTTGAAGAAGTCCGTCGTCTGCCCCGCCTCGATCGAGCGGAAGAGCAGCTCATAGTCCGCCTCGTTGTATCCCGGCGGCTGGGCAATCGCCACCCGGTTCGCAGCCACATCCGTGAGTACCATGCGGAAGCAATAGGCCTGCAAGCGCGCATCGCTGCTTCCGTCCACGCCGCCCACATCGGCATTCACGCCGGGCAGCAGCCCGCTCGCCGCATTTCCCGGCACCACATAGGGATCGATGCCGTCGCGAAGCTGGTTCTTGGTAGCCCGCGCCGCCTGGATGCCATTGTAGGTTTCCCCGTGCGTCGCATTCGCCTCGCGGCCGATGGTGAAGGTCACGCCCGCACCCGGCAGCAGGTCGCCTTCGTAACTGGCGTCGATGAACATCTTGCCGGAGAACTCGCGGCCGTCTTCCAGCTTCAACCGGTCGATCTTTCCGCCGCTCATCACCACGCCATCGTCGAGGTCCAATCTACCCGTGATCACCGGCACTTCTTCCTCGGCAAGCATCGCGGTGAAGATCGCCTCCGCCACCTTCGGCTCGAAGACCGAAGCGATCTGCGTGGTGTCATTGAAAGCTGGCCCACCTTGGCCGGCATTGCCGAAACTGGGACGCGATTGCCAATTCCATGCCCCCGCCGGCTGATAGTGCTGATAGACGCGGTGGTAAAACTCGCGGCTCAGCCCGCCAAGAATCGAACTCTCGCCGAGATCCGTCCAGCCCAGCCCGCTGGTCGTGAGCCCCCCGAGGTGCGCGGTCGGCGAAACCAGCACCACCGAGCGACCCGACTTCGCCACCTGCACTGCGGCGATCACTCCGCCGGAGGTGCCGCCATAGACCACGACGTCATAAGGGACAGGCGCGGCAAACGCGGGAATCGCCAGCGAGGCGGCGAAGAAGAGAAATCGGTTCAAGGCGTGTCGAGGTTGAGGCGGAAAAATTGCTTGTCCCCGGACAACGGCAGCGACCGGGTGATCGTTTCAAGAGTCAGGCCTTGGCGGTCCAAAATCTCAAAGGAATAGTCGAAATTTGCAGGTCCGTTCGGCGATAGCATCACCCTTCCGAGGGAGACACCATCAATCTCGTCGGTCGTGTGCAGGGCGACCCAGCCCGCATTCGCCCGCAGTGCCGCGATGAAGGCGGCATTGGAGACGTTCGGGTCGAGTCCCAGCACAACTTCCTGCGAGTCCAGAAGACCGTCGCCATCCGTGTCCGGATCGGGCGGTGGGGTGTACGGCGTCACATCGGCGAAGCTTTCACCGATGCGCAGCTCGTCCACCAACATCGCGCGGCCGGCCGCCCCGGCAAGCCGCACGCGGTCGAATTGCAGTCCACTGATCTGCACCGAGGCTTGCGGCGAAGCCGGGATCTCGTCGAGCCGCGGATTGGAATACACATCGATCCGGTCGGGCGTGGCCCCGGCCCCGCCGCCAGGGACCAGATGTAGTACTGCAAACACCGTAGTTCCGACCGTGGTCGTGAAGGCCGCGGCATTCACCACCGGAGCTACCCGGCGGACGAGACGGAGATTCTTCCCCGTCGCATGCTCGATGGCGAAGCGTGCGTTCGCCTGATCCAGGCTTTGGTCATAAAACGACACGCCGACGAAACTGTTGATGTCATTTTGCTGTTGGATCAAGACGGAGATCCAGGTCTCCGCATTGCGGTCAGCCACCTCGCGGGCGCTGATCGTGGTGACCGCGCCACCATCGGCGGTATTCACCGCGCCACCGGAAGTGTGCAGCACGTTGCCGAACGAATCCGTGAAGGACAGCCCGGCTCCGGTCACGACCGTGGAGTTGCCGCTCTCCGTCCATGCCCCGGACCAGCCGCTGCCGCCATTGCCTCCGGTCAGATCACCGGCGGAATAGTCGAATGGCTCATGCATCAACACTTCGGCCGATGCGATGCCGCCTGCCAACAGCGCGGCGGAAAACAAGATCGCGAGTTTCATGGCGTCAGCGGTTTTCAAGGGTGACCCGCAGGAAGTTCTTCCCTTCCGGAAGCACCACCTGGCGGTTGAAGGTTTCAAGCACTGGCCACGAGTTCAGGTTGTCGCTGTGCTGGACCTCGAAGACGAAGTTCACCGGCTCATTGCCCGTCTGCGCCAGCACCACGCCGCCATTACCCAGCGACAGGATGCCGGCGGAATTATAAAGGTCGAACCAGTCGGGATGCGCCTGGATCGCGGCAACCAGCGCCGCGTTGGAAACGTTCGGATCCAGCCCGAGCACGGCCTCCTGCGCGTCGCTCAAGCCATCCCCATCGGCGTCTGCCACTGGCACCGCATCATGGGGGGAAACGTCCGCATACGAAGTGCCGATGCGCAACTCGTCCACCAGCAAGGGACTGCCGTCCGAACCGGCGAGACGCACCCGGTCGAAGTCGAAGTTCGTGCCATTGACCACCGCGTCGGGCGACGACGGATTGCCGGAAAACAACGGATCGATGAACGCCTCGATGCGGTCGGCACCACCAGTCCCGCCGCCTTTGGTCAGCCTCAGCACGATGAAGTGGGTCGTGCCAAACAATCCCTTCTGCGTATCGGAGCCGGTGTTGGCGAAAAGGTTGTTTGTCAGTAAAATACGCGAGGTCGTCGTCGTGCTCGGATTGCTGATCGAGAATGCCTGCTGCAGGCCGCGATAGAATGAAACCCCCTCGAACTTGCTGTTGGACGTGGGGAGCTGCCAGAGGAATGAGATCCACACGTCGTTCAACAGCCCGCCGCTGAGATCCCGCAGGCTGCGGGTGGTTGCGGTGCCGGTGGTGTCGGCGCATTTGCCGGCCACATCGAGCACGTTGCCGAAGCCATCGGTGTAGGTCAGGCCGTCGCTGCCGGTGGCAACAGGCGCTCCATCCTCAAACCACGCCTCCCACCAGCCACTGCCGCCCGCAAGGGTCGTCAGAGGCACGGAGGCACTGTAGTCAAAGGACTCGTAGGCCAGCTCCGCGCCATGCGCGGGGACCGTGATAACTAGGAAGCCTGCAAGCAGGCCATGCATTGGGTTTTTCATGATCGGAAGCGGTGGAAGATCACCAGCGGGGACCCCGGGGTTCATCGCTTGGATGCCCGGAAGCCCGGCGGACTTAGCACGGGCCTGAAAAAATATTTCCCCGGATGCTAATTCCGTGGCGGGATCGGTCATTCTACCTGTGACAGGAACCGATGCACGACGACGCGCCCACTCCCGAGGAAGCCCACACCGCCCAGGTGCAGGGGCTATTCCTGCAGTATCAGCCGGCGGTGCGTGGCTTCATCCTCTCGATGATCCCGGATTTCTCGCAGGCGGATGATGTGATGCAGGAGACCTTCCTCACCGTCACGCGCAAGGCGGCGACATTCGAGATCGGCACCAGTTTCGCGGCGTGGGTGAAGACCATCGCACGCTTCAAGGCGCTGGAGGCGATCCGCGCACGGCGCTTCGAAAGCCTTTCGGAGGAGGTCCTGCAAGCACTCGGCACCGAGCCTCGCGAATTGCGGGCCGACTCCGACGAGCGGCTCGCGCTGCTGCGCACTTGCCTCGATCAACTCGCCCCGCAGGCGCGCCGGTCCATCGACTTCCGCTACCACAATGAGCACCTGCCACCACAGATCGCGGACCTGATGGGCTGCACCGTGCAGTCGGTGAACGTGACTCTTTCCCGCGCGCGCGCTTTCCTCCGCGACTGCGTGCAGCGCAAGATGGCCGCCACTCCCTCTTAACACGATGTTCGACGAAGCCCGACTCGAGCGCCTGATCTCCGCCCACTTCGACCGCGAATTGACCGCGGAGGAGAAGCGCGAGCTGGAGGCGATGCTGCTGTCATCATCGAAGGCGCGGCAGCTTTTCCTGGAGCACGCCGAGTGGCACGGGCTGCTGCGCGAGCAGGCCTTGCAAGCGGGTGGAGCATCGCTGTTAGACCAAGTGACGCCGCCGGAAAAGAACGTGCTCCCGTTCGCCCGCCGCGCTTGGATCGCCGCAGGCTTGGCCGCCTGCGTGACCCTCGGCTGGTGGTTGTTGCGCTCCGGCGAGCCACCCGAGACCAAAGGAATCGCGCAAGTTGAAACGGCGCGCGAAGAGGTCGCCCTGCTCGACCGCGCCATCGATGTCGAGTGGGACGGCCCGTCCTTCGCACCCGGCTCGGCGCTGCCGAAGGGTCTGCTCAAGATCCGCAAGGGAACCCTGCAACTCGACTTCTACAGCGGTGCCCGCGTGGTGCTGGAGGGACCGGCATCCCTCGAATTGATTTCGCCCGATCTGGCCCGCCTCGAAAACGGCAAGCTCACCGCGAAGGTCCCGCCTCCAGCCGAGGGCTTCACCGTGTTGAATGCCAACCTCCGCGTCGTCGACCGTGGCACTGAGTTCGGCATGAGCGTGACCGGCGCGAACGATTGCGAGGTCCATGTCTTCGACGGTGAAGTGGAGCTCCAGGGTGACGTGCCCGAAGCCACCGCTCGCGAGCTTTTCGAAGGCCATGCCGTTGCGATCCGGCAAGGGAAGTCGGAAGCCATTGCCGCGAACCGCGGTTCCTTCGCCGATCCCACCAGACTGCTGCAAGCAGCCGCACGCGAGAATGAAGTGCAGCGGGAGAACTGGCGCACCGCTTCGCAAGCCTTCCGCGAGACACCGGGCTTACGCGTTCTCTTCGATTTCGAAGATCTCGATCCCGCCGCCATGATCCTGCGCAACCGCGCCGCAGGAGCAGGCGAAAACTCTAACGGCACCATCATCGGCTGCGAAATGCTGCCAGGACGCTGGGACGGGAAATCGGCGCTCGGTTTCGCCAAGACCAGCGACCGCGTCCGCTTCCTCGCGGAGGGCACCAGCCCCTCGCTGACCCTCATGGCCTGGGTCCGCGTCGACAGCTTGCCGCTCGACCACAATGCGCTGCTTTCGATGGCTCCCGACAAGGTCGGCGAAGTCCACTGGAAGCTCGACCAATCCGGCCGCCTGCTGCTCGGCCTGCGCGCCGCGCCCGAGCTCGCCCACAGCTCATGGGAACGCCTCGAAAGTCCGCCGGTGGTCACCCCGAGGAACTTTGGCCACTGGATTCATCTCGCCACGGTGATCGATGGAGAAAGGGGCGTGATGGGCCACTTCGTCAACGGCGCGCAGGTCGCCGCCGCCGAGTTGAAGCGCCGCGTGCCGGTGCAACTCGGCATGGCCAACCTCGGCAACTTCGATGCCGCCAGCCCCGCCTCCCCCGTCAGCCGGGTGGTTCGCAACTTCAACGGCCGCATCGATGAATTCTCACTCCTCACCCGCGCGCTGACCGCGCAGGAAATCACGTCGATGATCGAGAATGGGTTCATCGACTGAACCCGAGAGTGCGAGTTCCATTCTCGCCAAATACCTCCCGCTTTGGCAGATAGGGTACCACCATGAGTACCACTCCCCAGGGCTACCACTCCGTCACCCCATCCCTCACCGTCCGCGATGGCGCGGCAGCGCTGGATTTCTACGTCCGTGCCTTTGGCGCAGTGGAGGTCTTCCGCATGCCGGAGCCCTCCGGCAAAATCATGCATGCCGAGTTCACCATCGGCGATTCGCGGATCATGATCTCCGACGAATACCCCGACTACGGCGCGATCGCTCCGGAACTTGGAAAGGGCGGCTCCTTCATGATCTACGTGACCGACGTCGATGCCGCATTCGAGCAAGCCGTCGCCGCCGGTGCCACGGCGGTGCAACCACCGACCGACATGTTCTGGGGCGACCGCAGCGGCAAGTTGAACGATCCCTTCGGCTACCGCTGGACCCTCGCCAGCCACGTCCGAGATGTGTCACAAGAGGACATGGAAGCCGCGGCGAAGACGTGGGCAGAAGGGAACAACGAGTGAGACGATCGACAGCCAAGGCCCTCACAGCTTCACCGCATACACCTTCGCACCCACCACCGGCTCGGCGCTCTCGTGCATGACGTACGAGCGGCGATGGATCCCGCAAAGCAGCCCCACCGCGCCGAGGCAGATCATCAGGCTGGTGCCGCCGTGGCTCACGAAGGGCAGCGGCAGGCCGTCGTTCGGCAGCGCGGCCGTCGTCACAGCGATGTTCACGATTGCGGGCACCGCCAGCACACAGGTCATTCCAAGCGCAAGGCAGCGGTCGAAGAGATTCGAGGCGCGGATCGCGATCGAGCAGCCGCAGACCGCGATGAACACATAGCACAAGACGGTCCCCAGCGTAAACGCGAGGCCCAGTTCTTCACCCACCACCGGGAAGATGAAGTCGCTGTAAGCGTAGGTCAGCGTGCCGAATTTCTCCGAGCCATTCCCGAGGCCGACGCCATCGGGACCGCCATTGCCGAAGGCGAGCAAGGCGCGCCACTGCTGCTGGCCCTTTCCCTGCTGGTGGGCTTCGAGATCAAGCCACGCCTCGATACGGGTCCGCCGCACCGGGTCCGACCAGATGTACCACGAGGCACCGATCATGCCGGTGAGTGCGGTGGGCACCAGATAGAGCAACCGCGTGCCCACGCAGAAGAACAGCGCACCCGCCGCGACGGAGAGCGCCAGCGCCGAGCCCACGTCGGTCTCGATCGCGATCAAGCCGGTGGGCAAGCCAATCAGCATGCCGGGCAGAATAAAACCGCGCCAAAAGGTGTGCACCTCCGTCTGCCAGCGGGCAAACCAGCCGGCCATCGCAATGAGCGCTACCACCTTCGCCAACTCGGAGGGCTGGAAGCGGCCGATGCCGGGGAAGTAAATCCAGCGATTCGCACCGAGCTCAGGCCGGGCGACGCCGGGAACGAAGCAGAGCACCAGCAGCACGCAGACAAGGCCGAGTGCCCATGGCCAGCCACGGCGCAGCCAGATCGGATCGAGCCGTGATGCAATCACGGCACCTATGAGACCGATCACTGCATACTTCGATTGGTCGATGACGAAGGCATACGGCGTCGCCGCGCTTTTCACCCAGGCTCCGGTGCTGGTGAGCATCACCAGCCCGAGCGCCACGAGCGCGGCTACGGCGGTGCAGAGGAGAATGGAGGCGCTGCGATTCATGGAGGGGGGCCGGCGATTTCAGGGGCCGGCGAACTACGGGACCATCAGTTGCATGCCGGGCTTGAGCTTGCGCGGGTCGGAAATGCCGTTGGTCTTCATGACCACATCCGGGGTGGTCTTATGAGCTTGGGCGATCTTCCAGAAGGTATCGCCAGACTTGACGGTGTACTTGCGATTGGAGGCGGGCAGGTTCTGCTGCGTGGCCGGCGTGGAGACCGTTTGCGTGCCGGCTCCGCGATTGACGCGCGGCTTGAAGACCGTGCCGTTGGTCGCGGCGGCGGTCTCAACCATCGGTGCGTTGCGGATGTCATCCATTGGGACGGGAGTCGGTGCCGGTGCGGCTTCCTCGTTCGGCCCGGCATCGGCGGTCTCAAGCGGCACGCTGCCACTACGGGCGCGGACGAGTTCCTCCGGCTCCAACGCCTCGATCGTCTGCGGCGGGATGCGAAGGATGCGGCTCGGGCGGATTTCGACGTTGTTGTTCGCCTCGCGCAGCAACTGCTCGCTCACCCCCTTGTCGCGGGCGATCGAGGCATACGTTTCGCCAGCCTTCGGCTGATACGGCTCGTCGCTCTTGTCGATCTTCGGCAGCGGCTCGCCCGCATCGCGCAATGGGGTGGCCGGCTCGATGACCATCGCGTTCTTGGCAACGGTGGCGTCCTTCTCAAACCACTTGCTGTGGGCGAAGATACCGGCGATGGCGACGACGTGGATGATCAGGATGACCACCAGTGCACGGGCGATGCCAAGGTTCGGCACGTCACCTTCTTCCGGCATCGGCGCAGCGACGGCGACGTTCTGCTGCTTGCGGCGGACGTTGGCGAAAAGCTTGCGGAAGGCCGGCTTCTTTGCCGGACGGCGCTTCACGGAAAGATCGGAGAATTTCATGGGTGCGAATCAGCGAAGGTTGAGAACAAGTTCACGAAAGACATCCCCGCGCTGCTCATAGCCGGAGAATTGATCGAATGAGGATGTGCCGGGGGAAAGCAGGATGGTGCCCCCACGCGGGGCGAGCTTGCGGGCGGCTTCCACCGCCTCGGTCAGCGTGGTCACCTGCTCCACCGGGACGGCGGAAGAGAAAATGGCAGCAAGCGGTGCGGCGATCTGGCCGTAGGTCACGGCAGCCACCGCCTTCTTACCTAACAGCGGCACCACCGGTGCGTAGTCGAGGCCCTTTTCCTTCCCGCCGGCGATGAGGACCACCGGACGCGTTTGCGATCGTAGCGCGCTTTCCAACGCATGCAAGTTGGTAGCCTTGGAATCGTTGAGATATTCGACGCCATCGAGCGTGCGCACCAGTTCGCAACGATGCAGCGGTGGAGCATAGCCATCGAGCGCGGTGCGCGCGGCTTCGAGCGAGATGCCGATCGCCTCGCAGGCGGCGATGGCGGCCATCGCGTTCTCCGCATTGTGCAGGCCGCGCATGCGGGTGCTCACCTCCAGATCGAGCACTTCCACCCCGCGGCGAGAAATACGACGACCATCGGAGAACCAGTCGGCCTGCGGATCCTCGGTGGAGAAGGTGACTACCTTTGGCTTGATGCCCGGCAGGTTCTCACCGGTGCGGACGATGGCCGTGTCGTCCGCGTTTTGATTCATGAAGATGCGGAACTTCGCATCGAAGTAAGCTTGGACCGTCGGATAGCGGTCCATGTGATCAGGCGCGAAATTCAGCCAGATCGAAACGTCCGGGCGGAAGTCGTGGATCGTTTCGAGCTGGAACGAGCTGAGCTCGAGCGACACAGCATTCGGCATCGGCTCGCGCAGCACGATCTCGCACAGTGGGTGGCCGTAGTTGCCACAGGGCGCGGCATCGTAGCCGCCGGCCTTGAGGATACGCTCGACCAGCTCGGTGGTGGTCGTCTTGCCATTGGTACCGGTGATACCGATGATACGACCTTCGTAGTAGCGGTAGCCGAATTCGGTCTCGCCGATCGTCTCGGCAGCGCCAGCCGAGTAGGCGGCGACGAGCGGGCCGTAGGTGTCGATGCCCGGGCTGATGACGAGCAGTTCGCACTTCACCGCGCCGCCCTTTTCCACCGAGGCACCGGGATGAACGTGCACGCCGGCAGGCATGCCTTCGATCGAGAAGGCGGCGTCGTGGACGTGGACTTCCGCACCCTCGCGCAGGGCGAGCGCGGCAGCAGCGCGGCCACTACGGCCGGCACCGAGAACGACGACGGATTTTCCAGACAGGGTCATCAGGCGATCTTGAGCAGGGCGAGTCCGAACAGCGCGAGCATGATGGAGATGATCCAGAAGCGGATGATCACCTGGCTCTCATGCCAGCCGCGAAGTTCGAAGTGGTGGTGAATGGGCGCCATCGCGAAGATGCGCTTCCTGCGGAGCTTGAAGCTGCCGACCTGCAGCATTACCGACATGGCCTCCATCACGAAGACACCGCCGATGATGACGAGCAGCAGTTCCTGCTTCACGCAGATGGCCGCGGTCCCGAGCGCACCGCCGATGGCCAGCGAACCGGTATCACCCATGAAGACCTTCGCCGGGTGGCAATTGAACCATAGAAAACCGAAGCCCGCGCCGGCCAAGGCGAGCAACAGCACCGCGAGTTCCCCGATATAGCGGTTGTAGGGAACGACGAGGTACTCGGCAGCCATGTAAAAGTGCCCGGCGAGGTAGGCGAGGCTGGCGTAGGCGAGCGCCACCGTGATCGTGCAACCGGTGGCGAGGCCATCGAGACCGTCGGTCAGATTCACCGCATTCGAGCAGCCGATAATGATCGCGGCGAAGAAAGGAATGACCAGGAAGCCGAGGTCGATGATGCCCGTCTTGAAAAGCGGGAAGCAAATCGTCCCGATGCTGATGGATTGGTCGCCGAGGCGGAAGCCGGCCAGGTTCTTCGCGAGTTCGTCCGGCGACGCACCATAGCCGCTGATCTCCTTCTTGAAATAGATGAAGCACGCGGCGACGAGGGCCACGACGAGCTGCCAGAAGAGCTTGGTCCGTGCGCTGACGCCATCCGACTTCTTCTGTTTCACCTTCTTGTAGTCGTCGCAGAAGCCGAGCAGCCCGAGCGCCGCCATCGTGCAGGAGCAGACGGCCACGAAGGGATTGAGCGGCTGGGCGCAGACGAGGACCGAGATCAATACCGACCCGATGATTAGCACGCCGCCCATCGTGGGCGTCCCGACCTTGCCACCATGCAACTCGGCGAGCTTATGGACTTCCTCCGCGGTGCGGATCGGCTGGCCGACTTTCAGCGAGATCAACCGGCGGATCACCCGCGGCCCGGCGAAAATGCTAAGCAAGAAAGCCAGCACGCACCCGAGCGCAGCACGAAAGGTGATGTAGCCGAGCAGATTGAGGAATGAGAAGGTGTGTGCCCACTCCTGGACACCTCTCCCCTTCTCCGCCTCGAACGCGGCCTTCCACCATTCGTAGATCCAGTAAAGCATGAGTTAGTCTTGGGTCGGAAAGGCCTGCTGCATCACCCGCTCCATCGCGGCGCTGCGGCTGGCTTTGAAAAGGACGACATCGCCGGCAGTCGCATGACGGGCGAGCCACGCAGCGGCTTCGGCTTGATCGGAAAAATGTTCGGCGTTGCCCGCGCCTTCGGCGATGCCTTCGGAGCCGGGGCCGACGGTCACCACGGTGAGCCCGCGCCCGGCCGCCAGACGACCGACCTTGAGATGGGCCTCCGGACCGTGGCTACCGAGTTC
The DNA here is from genome assembly GCF_025950235.1 of Luteolibacter arcticus. Taxonomy (NCBI): domain Bacteria; kingdom Pseudomonadati; phylum Verrucomicrobiota; class Verrucomicrobiia; order Verrucomicrobiales; family Verrucomicrobiaceae; genus Neoluteolibacter; species Neoluteolibacter arcticus. The sequence goes on from NZ_JAPDDT010000021.1 coordinate 31,362, forward strand.
GCCCATGCGACCGAGCACCGCAATGCGCCTGCCAGTGCCATTGCGCACCGGCGTTTCGGCAAGGGTGTCGATCGCCGCAGCCATCGACTCGGGATTGGCGTTGTAGGTATCGTCGAAGATCACCACACCACCGCTGGTGAAGCGACGCAGCCGGCCGCTGGTGAGCGTGGTATTGGAAAGCCCCGCGGCAATCTCTTCCGGCGCGATGCCGAGAAACCATCCGGCACCCGCGGCAAGCAACGCATTCGTGACCATGTGGCGACCGGCGACCGGCAGATCCACTTCGGCGGCAGGCTTGCCATCGATCTCCAGCGTGAAGCTCGAGCCGCTTTCCGAAGTGACGAGATTCTCCGCACGGATCACTCCGCGGCCGTTGCCCACCGCGATGACACGCGCCTTGGTACGACGTTTGAAGTAGTCGTGGAAATCGCAGCCGGCGGGCACGAACAGCGCACCGTCTTCCGGCAAGCTGCGGGCGAGCGCACCCTTTTCTTCCGCGATCGAGTCTCGGCTGCCCATATACTCGATGTGGGCGGTGCCGATGTTGGTGATGATCCCCAGGGTCGGCCGCGCGATCTCACACAGCGGCGCAATCTCGCCGGGATGATTCATCCCCATCTCGAAGACCGCCGCACCGTGGCTTTCCTCCAACGAAAGCACGCTGAGCGGCACGCCGATGTGATTGTTCAGGTTGCCGCGGGTGGCGCAGACATTGAAAGCGCGGCCCAGTACGGCGGTGGTGAAATCCTTGGTGCTGGTCTTGCCATTCGACCCCGTGATGCCGACCACCGGAAGCTCGCGCTGGCGGCGATACCAGGCGGCGAAACGCTGGAGTGCTGCGAGGCTGTCCGGCACGCGGATCACGGCCGCGTTCTCCGGGCACTCCCCTCCCCAACGCTCGACCACGACGATGGAAGCACCGGCTGCCATCGCCTGGCAGGCGAAGTCGTTTGCATCGAAGCGCTCGCCACGCAGGGCAAAGAAGACCGAACCCGCGGGAATCGTGCGGGTGTCCGTGGAAGCGGACGTCGCAAGCACGTCGCCGCGTCCGGCGGCGATCACGCCACCGGCATGCAGGGCCAGGGTGCTTGCGTCAATGGGAGTCATCGCTTGCGGGGAGGTGGCTCGGGGCGCTCGGCAAGAGCGCGGCGCGCTTCGCGGCGGTCATCGAAGTCGATCGTGCGGTCGGCGAACTGCTGGTAGGTCTCGTGGCCCTTGCCGGCGATCAGCACGATATCGCCTTGGCCGGCGGCATGGATGGCAATGCGGATCGCCTCGGCGCGATCCACCACCGTTTTGTAGCGGGCGCCGCCCATGCCGGCCTCGATCTCCTTGAGGATGGCCTCGGGATCTTCGCTACGAGGGTTATCGGAGGTGATGATGCACGCGTCGCTGTATTCCGCGGCAGCCTTCGCCATCAGCGGGCGCTTGGTCTTGTCGCGATCTCCGCCGCAGCCGAAGACGGTGATGAGCCTGTTAGGATTCAGCTCCTTGAGCGTGCGGCAGGCATTCGTCACTGCATCCGGCGTGTGGGCGTAGTCGACGAAGACGCTGACGCCGTCCTTGGTGCCACAATGCTCCATGCGACCGGGCACCTGGGGTGCCTCGGCGATGGCGGACACGGCGTCGCGCAGGTTGATCTTCATCGCGCTTGCAGCGGCGAGCGCGGAAAGGATGTTGTAAACGTTGAAGCGGCCGATGAGCGGGGTACGCACGAGATACGACTTCCCTTTCGCCGTCAGCTCGAACTCCATGCCGCGGGCGCTCTGCTTGAAGTTGTTTGCGCGGAAATCGCAGTGAACATTGAAGCCATAGCGGATCAGCGGCATCCGGTCGCCTAACAGCGTCACCAGCTTCTCGCCGTAGCCGTCGTCGAAATTGACCACCGCCACCGGCTTCTTGCCCAGCGGATTGGCTGCCAGCGTCTCGAACCACGAGAACTTGGTCGCGGCATACGCGTCGAGCGTGCCGTGGTAGTCGAGGTGGTCCTGGGTGAGATTCGTGAAGATCGCGGCATCGTAGGCAATGCCATCCACTCGCTTCTGGTCGATCCCGTGCGAGGACACTTCCATCGCCGCACCGCGGCAGCCGTGATCGACCATGCGGGCAAGCAGGCCATTGAGTTCGACCGGACCCGGCGTGGTGAAGTTCGCCGGCTTCGTCTCCTCGCCGTCATCGACGACCACCGTGCTGATCAAGCCGGCGCGATGCCAGACACGCTTCATCAGGTGATGCATCAGGAATGCCGTGGTGGTCTTGCCATTGGTGCCAGTGACACCGGCCAGCCGCAGCTTCTTAGAAGGTTCGCCTGCCAGCACCCGGGCAAACGCCGCCAGCGCGTGGCGCGTGTCGCTGGTCTGGATGTAAGGGATCTCCGCCGGATGATCGGACTCGGGCGCGGTATCGGAAATGATCGCCGCGGCCCCCTTCTCGATCGCCGTCGGAATGTAGCTGCGGCCATCGCGGCTTTCACCGCGGACAGCGACGAAGACGACGCCCGGTTCGACAAGGCGCGAATCAGCAGTCACCGCATGGATGTCGGCGTCGAGGGGGCCGGCGTGCAACGGCCGGTCAAGATGGGCGATGAGATCGCGTAAAATCACGGTTCTTGGGTTCCGGCGAGCTTGTCCTTGTCTTTCTCCTCCACCGGCTGGTCGGGGGTGAGATTCATGTGGGCGGCGAGTCGGGCACCGACCTTGGAGAAAATCGGTGCGGCAATGGTGCCACCGTAGCGGGAGACCTTGGTGGTGAGCGGATCGTCAATCACCACCACGCAAACAAAGGCGGGATCCTTGGCAGGCAGCATGCCGGCGAAGGAGACGGTGTAGTGGCCAGGCTGATAGCGGCCGTCCTTGATCCGCAGAGCGGTGCCGGTCTTGCCAGCGGCGCTGTAGCCGGGGACCTTGGCCAGCAAGGCGGTGCCCTTGATATCGACGACCTTCTCGAGCGCGCCGCGCATCGCGCGGGCGACCTCGGGCCGGATCACCTCGTTCACCACCTCGGGCTCGTAGCGCTCGACCACGGTGCCGTCGTTCGCGATGACCGACTTCACGATGTGCGGCTTGCGCAGCTTGCCATCGCTCGCCACGGCACAGTAGGCCGAGGCCACCTGAAGCGGCGTCACCGCCAGCGAGTAGCCATACGTGGCACGGGAGAAATCGACGGCATTGCCGGAGTTGCGGACCATCCCGCGGCTCTCGCCACTGAGCAGGATCCCGCTCTTCTGGCCGAAGCCGAATTTCTCCATGTAGCTGTAGTAGCGGGTGGTGCCGAGCTGCAGGCCCAACTTGTAGGCGCCGATGTTGCTGGATTTCTGCAGCACGCCCTCGACGCTCAGATAGCCGTAGGGATGGTGATCGGGCACCTTCACCTTGCCCATCTGATAGAGGCCGTTGTGGCAGAAGATCGAGGTCTGCGGGGTCACCAGTCGCTCATTGAGCGCGGCGGAAGAAGGTACAATCTTGATCGTACTACCCGGCTCGTAGATCGCCTGGAGGGCGAAATTCGCCGCTCCCTTGTCGAGGTCCTTGAGCTGGTTGAGATTGAAGTGCGGACGGCTCGCCATCCCGAGGATTTCCCCGGTCTTGGGGTCCATTACGATGATGCAGCCGCGCTGGCTTTCCCACTCGGCGAGGCCGGCATCAAGCTCCTCCTCGACGATGGCCTGGATGCCCATGTCGAGCGTCAGTTCGACATTGAGACCGGCACGAGGTGGCTTGAGGCTGCTGGAATCACCGGGGATACGGGCACCATTCGGCGCGCGTCGGTGCTCCTGCCAGCCATCGCAACCGGCAAGGTACTCCTCAAGCGCGGCCTCGATGCCGAACTTGCCGATCTGCCTGAAAATCTTCCCGCCCTTCGCGTCGGCTTCCTCGATCTCACCGGTGTAGCCGATGACGTGGGTCGCGAGATCCGGGGAGGTATACCAACGCTTGAACGACTCGCGCAGGAAGAAGCCTTCCAGCCAGTGCTTGGCGATGATCTCACGGACGCGCTCGATGTCGTCCGCCGGGCGATCCTTGATCAGGCAGAACTCCATCGACTTGCGGGCGATGGCCTTCTTGATCTCGGCGCGCATGTCCTCGCGCTTCATGCCGAGCGGCCGCGCGAGCAAGCTGACCGCCTGGGCGATCCCCTTTTCCACCAAGGTGCCAGCCGGCATGTCCTCGGCTTCCTTCAGGATCACACCGCGCTCGGCGAGGATGCGGCTCTTGCGATCCTGCGGCGAAAGCTGCTCCCACCCCGGCTCCACGCTGGCCCGCTCATAGGCCAGCGGATAGGAGATCAACAGCGGATCCGTCAGGTGCTGCAGGTCCACGAAGACCGAAGCCACCGGCATGCTCTTGGCGAGCACCTCTTCATTGCGGTCCACGATCGTGCCGCGCAGGCCCGCCAGGACCTCGCGCCGCTCGAACGTCTGCCGCGCCTTGTTCGCGTAGTGCTTGCGATCCCAGACCTGAATCTGGATCAGCCGCACCGAAAGCAAACTGAGCCCGGTCACCAGGACCGAGCACAGTAAGACACACCTTGTCTGAAAGTGGCGTTTGGACATCAGTCGTCTCGGACGTCGGCGACCTCAGGGCCGGTCTTGACCGCAGGTTGGTGCGGCCGGACCTCCTCGATGTCGGCGGGGGTGATGGCTACGAGACTGGAAGCGGACTCCTTGAGCCGCTCCTTCATTTCAAAACGGTCGAGCAACTTGTCGGTGCGCACTTCGACCATGCGGATCTTCACCTTGGTCTGCTCGATGCGCGTCTGCGCACGGTCGATCTCGCGCTCCACCTGGACCTGCGAGTTTTTCGCAACCGCGTGCATGATGCCGCCGGCGATGACCACCAGGGCAGCGAGAATCAGCGTGATGAAAACGGAGATGTGAGTGGTAGGCTCGGAACGGAGACGGTTCATTGGGGTGAAGCGGTAGGGTCCAGAAGCTCGGCGACCCGCAGTTTCGCACTGCGGGCCCGCGGGTTGATTCGAATCTCTGCGTCGCTCGCGGCGATCGCTTTTCTAACAGGAAGCTGCAGGCACCATTCGGGATTCGGCCGCGGTGCCGGCCAGTCGGGGCGGTCCAGCCAGGGTTTGGCGCGGTGCTGCATGAAGCGCTTCACCATGCGATCCTCCAGGCTGTGGAAAGTAATGACTAACAGACGGCCGCCGGGCTTCAGCACCTCGATCGACGCTTCCAGCGCGCGCTCCAGCGAGCCAAGCTCGTCGTTCACCGTCATGCGGATTGCTTGGAAAGCTTTCGTCGCGGGATGGATGCGTCCACCGCGACCGACCGTCTTTTCGATATGATCCGCGAGATCGATGGTAGTCGTGAACTCGCGCTCGGCGCGGCGTTTCACGATGGCCGCGGCGATGCGGCGCGCTTTCGACTCTTCACCGAGTTCAAAGAAAATGCGCACCAGCTCCGACTCCGCCCACGTGTTGACCACGTGCGCGGCATCGAATGGACAGGAAGGCCCCATCCGCATGTCGAGGGGGCCGGCGCCGCGGAACGAGAAACCCCGTTCCGCGGCGTCGAGTTGCCGGGAGGAAACCCCGAGGTCCAAAAGCAGGCCATCGGCCCGCCTTTCCCCCCGGACCTCGGGGATGTCCCGGAGATCTGCGAAATTACCCTGCCAGGTGCGGAAGCGCTCGCCATAGGCGGCCAACCGCTGCGTCGCGAACGCAAGCGCTTCGGGATCGCGGTCGATCCCGATCACGGTGGCACCGGCTTTCAGGAAAGCCTCGCTGTGCCCGCCGCCGCCGAGGGTGCCGTCAATGATCAGCTTGCCCTCTTGCGCGGCCATCCACTCCACCGTCTCGGCAGGGAGCACGGACAGGTGATAGCCGTTCGCTTCGTCGGTCTTCTTCGTTTGGAAATCCTCCGACGGCCGCCGCCCCGCCAACCAGCCATGGAATGCGGGGCGGACAGCCGTTTGGGAATGGCCGGAGAGGCGCGCTGTCCCGAGTGCGCCGGTCCGTGCCGATGGAAAGTCGCCGGCGATCCGCGCATACAACCAGCCAGAAGTTGCGCGGATCACCGGTTCAAAAAGCGAAAGGGGTACTGTCCCGAGAAACCCCTTCCGCCCAGCCAGGAAAGTCATCGGCCGCCGACCCGCCAACCAGCCATGGAATGCGGGGCGGACAGCCGTTTGTGCGTGAAGCGAGAGGCGCGCTGTCCCGAGTGCGCCCGTCGTTTCAGATGGAAAATCACCGGCGACCCGCGCGGACAACCAGCCAGAAGCCGCGCGGATCACCGATCTAAGAGACGAAGGAGGTACTGTCCCGAGTAACCTCATCCGCCCAGCCTGGAAAATCTCCGGCCGCCGCTCCGCCAACCAGCCATGGAATGCGGAGCGGACAGCCGTGTAGGTATGGCCGGAAGGGCGCGCTGTCCCGAGTGCGCCGGTCCGTGCCGATGGGAAAACATAGCCCAACCCTGACACCCGGCGTTTTCCCGCGGTGGGTGCCGCGAGTCCGCCTTGTGCGGATGCCAGGGTTGGTGAGGCGAACAGCATGTTGTCGCTTTCGGTGTGGGTGTGGGTGAAATCTGTGGGAAAGGAGGAAGGTCAAAGGACGCCGAGGTCGCCGTCGTCCATGCCGAGTTCGATCTCGGTGATGCGTTCGAAGGTCTCCTGGGTGCAGAGCATGTAGAAGGGACCACGACCGGCGAGGATCACCGGACCGTCCGCCTTCAGCCCGACTCGCTCGCTCCAGTCCTTCGGGACGGTGAGCTTGCCTTGGCTGCTGACGCTGGCCTTCTTCGACATCATCCGCAGGTGCCCGACGATCTGCTGCTTCTTCGCAGGGGTCAGATTGCTCTGCTCCACCTGCTCGAACTTCAGGTCGAACTCCGCCTCGCTGTAGACCTTGATCACCTGCAGGTCGTGCTCCTTCGAGAGCTGCAACCGGATCGGTGTCTCCTCGGTCTCCGGACGCCATTCGACGGGGACGGAAACCCGAAATTTCGGGTCCATCTTATAGTCGAAGTGACTTTCGTGGACTTTGGACGTGGAGGACATCAAGAGGCGGGAACACCCGCGGAATGCCCTAGAGTTCACCAAAGTACACCAACACCGTCAAACCAAATTCAGGATTACCGAAATAAAATTTTAAATCGCTTATTACCAACGATTTAAATGGTGAATTTAGCTGCATTGCGACTTGGTTCTACTGCTTCAAGAGAACCGAATTGCCCGGATTTTTGAAAATTCCGGGCTGGAATCGGACCTTCTGAAGCACATGGAGGAGTATCGTGCACTCAGGGTGTACTTGGAAGCCAATTTGTGTGTTCCAGTGTACTGATCAGCAACGCTCACCCTGTTTACAACAGGCTCAAGCCCCCGCGGAACGCCGTTTCAAATGAACGCTCAAACGGCCACAAGGACGAGGCCACGGGAATTTCATGACCAACCTGAGGACAGACTCGCCTTTTCGGCCCTGTCAGTTGAATTCCCGTTTATGGACGCCACCGCCCTCGCCGAATCCGCCCGCAACGACGCGAATCCTCCCGTCGGCCTGACACCCACCGAGCTCACCCTCTGGCTCGCCCGCGCCGGGAAATGGGATGCGGCACACGATGCCTGCCAGGATCTCTCCGAGCCCGCTGGCGCGTGGATCCACGCTTACCTCCACCGCGAGGAAGGCGACTACGGCAATGCCTGCTACTGGTATACCCGGGCTCGCAAGCCCGCCCCCTCCCGAAACGCCCCGCTGGAAGCCGAGTGGATGGAAATCGCTTGCGCCCTTTGCGTCTGAAATCTCACGCCTCACTTGCGATTATAGGTGGGGCGTCCCGGGGAAACGCGCAAACCCGGACAAATCTAACCCTGGTCCCCGATAAGACGGTTGGCACTAATAGTCAATTACTTCGCCAAATTGACCGACTCTCGCAACATTTCACTCACGATTGTGATACTAACATCATTTTTTCGGTCTTAAATCCTATTTAATTGCCGTCCCGGAGAAGCTCGCCCATTGCTTTGGACGACCTCGACTCAACCCAAATGGATTCCTCGACACTCCGCAGAACACTCCTCCACACCGCGCTGCTCACCACCGTCACCACGGCCCACGCGCAGCTCTACTTTGATATAAACGCCGCCACCGCCGGCTCAGGCACCCCGGGCGCCGCAGCTTGGAATACCGGCACGAATTGGTCCGCCGCGCCCGCAGGCGACGTGGCCACCGTCGGCTGGACCAATGGCCAGGCCGCCATTTTCTCCGCCGGCACCGAAGCCGCAGGCACCTGGAACGTGACGGTCACCGGAACGGTCCAGACGAATTCCATCACCTTCAACGGTGCCACAAACAGCACCGTTCACAACATTACCGGCGGGACCATCGACATGGCCACCGGCGGCTTGGTTCTGGATGCCTCGGCAGCGGCCGGCACCACCGGTCGCTCCAAGACGATCTCCTCCGCCATCATCGGCTCGGGCGGGTTGAGCATTGCCGCGAACGGCGACACCTCCGCCACGGGTGGGGGCTCGAATACCATCTTCTCCCTTACCGGCGCGAACACCTTCACCGGCAACACGACCATCACCGCGGGGGTTGTCGGCTACACCTCGATCTTCGGCGATGCGGCCAACAGCGTGGTGCTGAATGGCGGTGGCCTCCTCTTCAACAACACCGGCACCTTTACCCGGAATCTCCAGATCGAGGCCAATGGTGGCGTGTTTCGCAACTACGGAGCGGCGACCTCCACGCTCACCGGCACGCTTTCCGGCTCCGGCAGCATCCGCCGCACCGATGGCGGCACCGCGATCTACGCCGGCAATGGCTCGGCCTTTACCGGCGCGCTTCTTGTCGAACGCGGCACGCTACAGGCAGGCAACGGCGTCCTCACCGCCAACCCGCTGGCCAATGCTTCCGGCGCCACCCTTGGTGATGCCACGGGAGCAGGCGTCCTGCGCTACCAGCTTGACGGCTCATTCACGCTCGCCACGCCCATCACCTATGCCAACGCAGGCTCGGCCCTCATCTGGCAGGGCACCGATGCCGGCGATGTGATGACCATCAACAACATCTTCGGCGTGGCGAACAACACCGGCACGCTGCAGGCGACCTCCGGCGCCATCACCCTGGCTTCCGGAGCGGACGTCCTGGTCGGTGCCATTACCCTCTCCAGCACTCCGAGCAACAGCGCCACCGCGGTGATCGGCACGCTGAATGTCCAGCCGGGTGCCGTGCTGGAAACCCGCTTCATGAATATCGGTGACGGCGGCAACAACGCCGGTGCCGTCAACCAAACCGGCGGCACCGTGAAGATCGCCACCGGCGGCAATGGCTTCCGCATCGGCCACTGGGACAACGGTGCCAACACCCCGGGCTCCGTGTACAATCTCTCGGGCGGCACGCTCGACGTGAGCGCCATCGACGTCGCCCTCAACGTCGGCTGGGATGGTGCCGGCACTCTCAACGTCAGCAACACCGGCCTCGCCAAGGCCTGGAGACTCTACGTCGATGCCGGCGGCCAGGACAAACCCGGCATCGTCAATCTGACGGGCGGCACCATCGAGGTCGGCGCGGGCGGCATCTCCAGTGATGGCACCGCGGGCAGCCAGCTCAATCTGTCCGGTGGCACCCTGAAAGCCACCTCAGGCTCCACTTGGGCGGCACCGATGAATGCCACCGCCGCGACCACTTCGGTGATCGACGTCAATGGCTCCACCATCCTCTCCACCGGTGCCTTCACCGGCACCGGCGCGGTGAACGTCACCGACACCGCCACGGGGGGCACGTTCGAGTTCAGCCAGCCTGCCGGCACGCGCACCATCAGCCCGGCTCTGGGAGGCTCGACCACCATCCGGAAATCCGGTGCAGGCACCCTTGTCTTGTCCGGTAACAACACCCATACCGGCAACCTGTTCCCCGATGCCGGCGTCCTCTCACTCACCGGCTCGAATGCCTTCTCGATTGTCGACATCAACGACGGCGTGACCTTCACCGGCGAAGGCTCGACCAGCGGTGCGCTCTCGCTCGGCGTCACCTCTGGTGCCACCCTAGGCGTCAATCACACCACGACGGGAGCCTTCCACGTCGGCGGTAATCTGACCCTCAACGGCACGTCCGTCATCAGCCTGGGAACCCCGTTCAGCGGCACCACCAACCTCCTCACCTACAGCGGCACGCTCTCCGGCAACGCCAGCAATCTGATCCTGCCCGGCGCGGCGAATTACCGCTCGGCCTCGGTCAATTTCAATCCGGGCGTCATCAGCCTGACCATCAACAACGCCGACCTCACCTGGACCGGCACCGGCGGCGGGCTGTGGGATCTCAATGCCACCTCCGGCTGGTCGAATGGCGGCAGCAACACCTTCTTCTGGGGTGACACCGTCCGCTTCGATGACACCTCGGCCGTCCCCGCCGTGGCCATCACCGGCGAGTTGGCACCGAACAAGATCACGGTCGATTCCGACACCAACAACTACACCATCACCGGTGGCACCGGAAACTTCATCTCCGGCCTCGGCTCGCTGCTGAAGACCGGTAGCTCCACCCTCACGATCAGCGCGCCGAATACCTTCAGCGGCGGCACCATCATCAGCGAGGGCACCATCGTCATCACCGGAGTCAATGGCGGCCTCGGCACCGGCAGCGTCACCCTTGGCGATGCCGCCACCGGCAACTCGCCGGTCGAGCTCCGTCTCACCAACGGCCGGAACATCCCGAACAACATCACCATCTCTTCGCTCGCCACCGGCAGCGCCCTCCTCGGCTATTCCGGCACCGGCGGTTCCTACACCGAATTCACCGGGAACATCGCCCTCCAGCGCGACCTGACGATCCGCTCGGGCACCACCGACCGCCTGCACTTCACCGGTGCGATCACCGGCACCGGCAATCTCACCATCGATGGCGGGAAACGCGTCACCATGTCCGGCAACAACACCTACGCCGGCAACCTCCTGATCCGCGACGCCGACACCATCTTCCAGACCTTCGGTGCCAATTCGATCCCGGACACTGCCACGGTCGATGTGGGTGCCAATGCGATCTTCCAGGTTTACCTGGCGGATACCATAGCGGGGCTCACCGGAACCGGTTTCCTGCAGCCGATCGCCGGCAAGCCCACCCTGACGGTGGGCAATGGCAACGTCTCCAGCACCTTCTCCGGCACCTGGCGGCCACTGGTTTCCGATCACCTCAATCTCACCAAGATCGGCACCGGCACCTTCACCCTGTCCGGCCCGATCAGCTCGCCCGGGGCAATCACCATCAGCGGCGGCACCGTGGAAATCACCAGTGCCGGTCTGTTCGGCCGCACGCTTGCAGCTGGCACAGCATTGCCGAACCGGGCCTTGATCGGCACCGGCACGTTCCGCACCTCCGGCAGCGCCGATGTCACCCTGCGCCGTAGCAGCGCAGGCTTCACCGGCGCGGTCCAGATCAATGGGGGCGTCACCACCGTCGGCCACTCCGCCGCGCTCGCCACCGCACCGGTGTCGATCAATGGCGGCACCCTGCGCTTCGACAACTCCGGCACGAACTTCACCCCGCTGGCCGCCAATGGTCTCACCACCGGCACGCTGACCACCGACGTCACCACCAACAATCTGGCGACGCTTCACGCAGCCACCGGCGACGTGATTCCTGCCAACATGACCCACGTCTATCACGGCCAGATCTATCTGACCGCGGGCCAGTGGACCTTCGCTGAAAATTTTGACGACGGAGCCGCGGTCACCATCAGCGGAACCCCCATCATCAACGACGCGGTGTACAACGCCGTCACCACCGGCACCTTCAGCGCTCCGGACGATGGCTGGTATACCATCGACGTGCGCGCCTATCAGATCGGAGGTGCCTCCGGTGGCGTGGGTGCCTGGGCAACCGCAGGCATCGGCATTGGCATCAAGGCCGGCGGCACCAGCACCAATGTGGCTGACTACGTCGCGCTGACCGATGGCGCCCTCGGCACCCGCCTCACCACCAGCAACAGCTACTCGTTCTCGAATGCGATCACCCTTGCCGGACCGGCCACCATCGACACCTCGACCATGGTTGGCACGCCCGGCGTCGCTGGCGTGGATGGAAATGGCAACTCCGGTGACGTCACCCTGACCGGCGTCGTCAGCGGCACCGGCAGCCTGACCAAGACCGGCGTTGGCACCCTGCTCCTGAACAGCGCCAACACCTACTCCGGCAACACCAGGGTCGATGCCGGGCGCCTGACCTTGGCCACCGCCACCCTGGCCAACGCCGCCGATGTTTACATCGCCTCGGGAGCGGTCCTCAACCTGATCCACGGCACCAACGACACCGTGCACTCGCTCTTCATCAATGGCGTTGGCCTGGCTGTCGGCACCTACAATGCCACCAGCCATCCGGGCATCATCACCGGCACGGGCTCGCTGGTGGTCACCACCGCGGGCGGCTCGCCCTTCGACTCGTGGGCATCGGCCAACGGCGTCTCCGGCGGCGGCGTCGACTCCGACGCTGACGGCATCGCCAATGGCATCGAATTCGTCATTGGCGGCGATCCTTCCGGTCCGGGCTCCGATTCCAACAGCCTGCTGCCGACTGCGGCCATCCTGCCCGCCGATCCTAACTACCTCACCGTGGTCTATCGCCGCACCACCGCGTCGGCGAGCATGCCGGTTGCGCAGCAGCCTTACGTCCAGTACGGCACCACCTTGAGTTCATGGACCAAGGCGGAACACAACGTCAGCGGAGTCATTATCGCGGAAGATCCCAACGGCTTCGGCACAGGCATCGCCCGCGTCACGGTCAAGATCCCGCGCAATCTCACGACGGGTAAGGTGTTCGCCCGCCTCCGGGTCGATATCCCCTGAGCCGCCTCATTCCTCACGGCCGCCCGGAGCAATCCGGGCGGCCTTTTTTGTGCCGCCAGACGCACGTTCCTGCGAATGCGTTTGAAAACGAGGCGTCACCGTTACTCACTTGTCACATTTTGACTTAAATTCCTTCAAAAACAGATCATACCAGTCATTCTCGCAGCGGTTCTCACGCCTCCCCGATGACCAAAACTCGCGAAACTCTCCTCCGTCTCGCCCTCGCGACGGCCGCCCTCGGCTTATCCCCGCAAATCCACGCCGGCACCCTTTGGGACGGCGGTGGTGCGGACAACGATTGGCAAACCGCCGACAACTGGGATCCCGACGGAACGCCGGGCACCGGCAACACCGTGGACCTCACCTTCGCGGGTAGCACACGGCCGACGTCGAACAATAACTACGCCGACTGGGTGGACTTCCGGAACCTCGACTTCGCCACCGGTGCCGGTGCCTTCACTCTAACAGGAGCAAATATCGACCTCTTCGGGCGGATCGAAAACCAGAGCTCCAGCCTGCAAACGGTCTCCCTCACGCTCGCGCTCAATGCCGGCCAGCCAAAGACCGGCGAGTTCAATCCGGCGGAAGGCGACCTGCTGATCAATGGCGCCAATCTCTTCACCAACGGCAACACCATCCAAGTCTGGGGCAACAACGCCCACAGCCTGACCTTCGACACCGTCATCGATGGCACCGGCGGGTTGACGCTGAACCAAAACAGCACGGTCGTCCTTGCCAAGGGCAACACCTACAGCGGAGCCAACACGGTCAGCGCCGGCGTGTTGCAAATCGGCAACGGCGGCGCCACCGGCAATTTCGGCAGCGGAACCATGACGCTCGGCGCGGCCGGCACGCTGGCCTTCAATCGCACCGGCAGCTTCAGCCTCGGCGGCATCACCACCGCCGCCGGCTCGAAGGTCGCGGTCAATCTCGGCACGGTCGTCGGCACTGCCGCCACCTCGTTCGGCAGCCAGGCAGCGGGGAACCTCGTCTCGGTCGGCTCGGGCGGTGCGATCGATCTCTCCGGCATCAATCGCTCGTCCAATACCATGGACCTGACCATCGCCGGCACCGGCAATGGCGGCAGCGGCGCGATCTTCAACTCCGGCGCTGCCCTGCTCGGCAACTCAGGCATTCGCAACCTCACGCTTTCCGGCAATGCCACCGTCGCATCCGGCGGCACCGGCGAAGGCAACCGCTGGGACACCCGCGCCGACGGCACGCTCACGCTCAACGGCAACACGCTCACCAAGACCGGCACCGGCAATTTCAACATCCGCTCGTCTGTCCCGCTCATCGCCAGCGGCACCCTGCGCATCTCCGGTGGCTCGCTTTCCTTCGAGGACAACTTCACCGGTGCCAACACCGCCAACTACACCATCGAAGTGGATACCAGCGGGGCGTGGGTCGGGGCCTACAATGGCCGCACCATCCAATCCGCCGTCACCTTGTCCAATGGCGGCGGGATCTACTCGCAGGGCGGCACCGCTTCCACGTGGGGCGGCACCATCACCGTCGGCAGCGGCGGCGGCCGGATCAATGCCGGCAATGTCGTTTACACCGGCTCGCAGATCAATGTCACCGGCGCACTCAGCGGCAGCGGCCCGTTGACCATCCAGGGCGGCAGCACCTTCGTCGTGCTCGCGAACACCGCCAGCACCGGCTTCACCGGCAAGGTCACCGTCGATGGCGGTTCGCTGCGCATCGCCGGTGACGGTTCACTCGGCGCGACGCCGGGAGTCGCGACTGCCGATGCCATCACCCTCATGAACGGCGGCCGCATCCAGGGCGGCAACCTCACCACCGGGGTCACCATGACCCTCAATTCCAACCGCGGCATCAACCTCGGCAGCGGTGGCGGCGGATTCCACGTCTGGACCGGCTTCACCATGACCTATGGCGGGGTCGTCACCGGCAGCGGTACCTTCAACAAGACCGACGGCGGCACCCTGGCACTCACCGGCAATCTTTCCGGCTACTCCGGCACCTACTCGCATCAGGCCGGCAACACGCTGTTCCAAACCGGGGCCAACGCGCTCACCGGCACCCTCACTGTGGCCGCCGGCGATGCCTCGATCCAGAACACCGCCACCAACACCTGGTCCGCCATCAACCTCAACGGCGGCACCCTGCGCATCAAGAGCAACAACAACGCCCTCGGCACCGCCACCATCGCCGTCGGCGGCAGTGCCACGCTCGCCGCCGAGAACGGCTCTACCGCCCTCACCCTCGCGAACGGCGCCACCATCGCCGGCACCAACACGCTGTCGCTCGACTCCGGCTATGCCTCCCTCACGGTCAATGGCAACCTCACCGGCAGCGGCACCAAGGTGCGCACCAGCGCCAGCGGCACCACTACCCTCGGTGGCACGGTTAACATGGGCTCCAACGCCCTCGGCAACGTAAGCGTGGAAAGTACTGGAACCCTCGTACTTTCCTCAACCGCCAATGTCACCGCCGGCAACGTCTTCAACAACAACGCCACCGGCATCCTCAACATCAATGGCGCCACGGTGAACACCGGCACGCTGCGGCTCAGCGGCAACGGCACGATCAACCTGAACTCCGGCACCACCACCGCCGCGGCCGTCGCGCTCAACAACAACAGCGGCGTCTTCAACATCACCGGCGGCACGCTCAATACCCAGTATCTGAACCTCGGCGACGGCTCGAATACCTCCGGCCGCATCGTCCAGACCGGCGGCACCGTCAATGTGCTCTCCGGCGGCACCGGCTTCCGCATCGGCCACTGGAACAATGGCGTCAATGCCGGCAGCAGCTACAACCTCTCCGGCGGCGTGCTCGATGCCACCGGCCTCTCCGCAAACACCGGCTCTGCCCGCGTTGTCACCGTCGGCTGGGATGGCCAGGGCGACATGATCGTCGGCGGCGGTGCCGGCAGCGCCACGTTCAAGTCCTACGGCATCCAACTCGATGGCAACGGCAACGGCGGTGGCGCCGCGCCGAGCACCGGCAACATGACGCTCACCGTCTCGACCAACGGCCTCGTGGAAATCGGAGCCGGTGGCACCGCCGCCGCCTCCACCACCGACACCGTCATTCTCAACGGCGGCACTCTCCGCGCGACCGACAACTCGACCTGGTCCACCGTGATGGTGGCCAACGCGTCCACCACCAGCACGCTGCAGAGCAACGCGACCTTCACCGCCACGGTCTCCGGCGACATCTCCGGCACCGGCAGCGTCGTCAAATCCGGTGCCGGCCTCGTCACCTTCTCCACCGCCAAGACTCTTTCCGGCCCGATCGCCGTGAACGAAGGCCGCCTGCTCGTCTCCAGCACCCTGCGCAATACCTCCGGCCTCACCGTCGGTCCCGGCGCGACCTTGGAAACGGGCGCCACCAACATGTTCGTGGCCGGCCATGGCGACGCCGTGAATGCCTCGCGCCTGATCACCGTCAACGGCGGCACCTGGCTGATCAACAGCTCTATGGACAGCCGCATCGGCAACGTGACCCTTTCCAACGGTGCCACCTGGACTTCGAACCGGGTCCTCACCGGCTTCGACGTGCTGCTGGCCAATACCACCGCCGGCGCGGCCACCGTCACCGTCGCCAACACTGGCGGCAATACCACCGGCTCCGTGATGAATGGCACCGGCGGTATCCACCTCCAGGGCGTGCAGAATTTCGACGTCGCCGACGTCACCGGCAATGCCAGCGCCGACCTCACGGTGAGCATGACCCTCGACAATCCCGGCAGCATGGGCGGGGCGGCCGGCGGCATCAACAAGATCGGCGGCGGCACCATGGCCCTCGCCAAGCAAGCCACCTACCTCGGCGGCACCACCATCAATGGCGGCGTGCTCGACCTGACCGCCACCGGCGGTTCAGGCGGCGTCATCCGCGGTACCGCCACCATCAACAACGGCGGCACCCTGCGTCTCAGCGCCGCAGACGTCACCGGCTACGGCACCGGCACCGACCGTCTCAGCACGATCAACGTCAACGCCGGCGGCACGCTCCACGTCGCCACCACCGCCAATCAGACGCTTGGCAATGCCGTCATCAACCTGACCGGTGGCAGCGTCACGGGCATCGCGGGCAGCAATATCGACTTCTTTCAGGGCAGCTCCGCGGTCAACACTCTCGCCTCTTCCACCACCGCCACCATCAGTGGCACTAAGCTCACGCTCCGCCAGGGCACCGGTGTCACCTTCACCGTCGCCGACGGCACCACCGCCTCGGGCATCGACCTTGATGTCTCATCGGAAATCACCAACGCCACCTATGGCAATAACCCGCTCACCAAGGCGGGCGATGGCACGATGCGCTTGAGCGGCACCAACACCTACACCGGCGCCACCAACATCACCGGCGGCACCCTGCTGGTCGATGGCGCGATCGGCACCGGTGCGGTCACCGTCGGCAGTGGCGGCACCCTCGGCGGAGGAAGCGCGACCGCCGGACTCATCGGTGGCAATGTCACCATCGATGGCACCCTTTCGCCCGGGAACAGCGCCGGCACCCTCAGCCTCGCCGGCAGCCTGATGCTGCAAGCCACCGCGAACCTGAATTGGGAGCTCAACTCCTCCGCACCCCTCGCGCTCGGCCTCGGCGTCAATGACCTCGTCACCGTCGCGGGCGACCTCACGCTCGATGGCATCCTCAATATCACCGGCAGCAGCTCGTTTGACAGTGCCGCCACGGGCACCCGCTGGACCCTGCTGACCTACGGCGGCACACTCACTAACAACATCCTCGAGCTCGGCGTGATGCCCACGCTCGAAGGCGACCGCTCGTGGGAACTGGACACCTCCACGGCCGGCGAGATCGGCCTGGTCATCATTCCCGAGCCGGGAGCCGCCGCACTGATCGGCTCCTTCGGCATGCTCTTGCTGCTCCGCCGCCGGCGCCAGGGGTGAATTTTTGACGGCTCCGTCGGTTGGCGAATACTCAAGGGAATACCGGGGTTTGGGCATTTCCACAGGAAACGCGGCAGCAATGCCAATGCATCACCGGGACGGCTCCCCTATCTGGGGATAACGCCATCTCTCGATGAAGCTCGTCGTCCCGGTATCTCCAGGCCTACACACCCGCTGGCTTCTCGCGCTGCCTCCCTTGGCAGCCGCTGCCGCTCTGGCGATCCTGTGGCTTGGCAAGGACGCGGGTCCCATTGAGCGAACTCCCGCTCAAGCCCAGCCCTCGGAACTGGATTGCATCGACCGGGAGATCGAGAGGATCGGCCAAGTACTACGAATCCCGGATGTCGCGCGGCGGAATCGTCAGGAAGCCGTGCTCGCAGCGGAGATTTCATCCGAGGACATCCCGGAAATCCTGAACCGCCTCTCCGACTCACGGCGCGGTTCCCTCTACGCCCAAATCCTTGCCGGCCGGTGGGCGGAAGCCGATCCCGTCGGCGCGGCGGCATGGATCGACACCCTGCCGGAAACGAAAAGCCGCAGGCACCTGATCGCGGCAGTCGCCGCCGGATGGGCCGCGCACGATGCCCCCGCCGCCATCGCCTGGGCCCGCCACTTTACGCTGCCAGCGGATCGCGAAGCCGCCCTCGCCAGACTGCCACGCGTCTTGGTTTCGCATCATCCGCTGCTCGCGCTGGAATTGGCGGACGAGTTGGATCGCGCCGACCTGACCCGCGAGTGCTTTCGCGACTGGGCCCACCGCGATCCCGCCAGCGCCGCACGCCATGCCCTGACCATCCCCGCATCACCCGAGCGGAGCAGCGCCCTTCTGGAAATCTCCCGCGAGTGGTCGAAGCAGGCACCCCTGGCCGCTGCGGAATTCGCGGTGGAAGCGATGAACGGCGGTGAAGACGCGGATCACCTCCTCCTCGCGGTCTTCTCCCACGCCGGGGTCAGCGACCTCCCAATGCTGCGGCAGTGGATCGACCGCTTCCCGCCGGACACTCTCAAGGACCTTTCCCAGGCCGAATTGACCCGCATCGAACGACTCCTTCCCACCTCGCCCGCCAATCTGCCGGGCGAAGACGAAGAAAACCGGACCCCGCTCGCGGAGTCCCATCCCGAAACCCGAAAAAACCAATGAACACCCCGCTCCGATCTACCGCCATCGCCCTGATGGCACTCGTCTCCCCCGTATTCGCCGCCGGCCCCGGTGCCGGCAATGACTTCGCTGGCAAGCGCGTCCTCATCATCGGCATCGATGGCCTCCGCCCGGATGCTATGATCGCCGCCAATACACCGAACATCGACGCCCTGATCGCACAAGGAGTGGTCACCCACAACGCCTATGCCGGCGGCGTCCTCGGCACCTCGACCCAACAGCCCACGATCAGCGGCCCCGGTTGGGGCTCGATCACGATCGGGGTGTGGACCGACAAGCACAAGATCGTGGACAACGGCTTCGCCGCCTACAAGAACTCCGTCTCCACCAACTACCCGCATTTCTTCAAGCGCATCAAGGCGGCCAAACCGAATTCCTACCTTTCCAGCATCGTCAGTTGGGGTGCCATCGAGGACTACCTCGTCTCGAAGGTGGCCTCCTCGGTGAACTACCACGTCAAGGCCACCGGCGCATCCTATCCCGACCGCGATCTCGATGTAAAAAACAAGGCCGTGGCCCACCTCGCCACGGCCAATCCCGATGTGCTGTTCCTGCACTTCGACCAGGTGGACGGAGCCGGCCACTCCACCGGCTTCAACATTTCCAACAGCTCCTACATCAATGCGATCCAAGCCGTGGATGGCCACATCGGCTCGGTGATGGCCGCCATCAATGCGCGCCCTCAGGCTGCGCAGGAGAAGTGGCTCGTCCTCCTCACTTCCGACCACGGTGGCAGCAGCACCAGCCATGGCGGCCAGTCGGATGGGGAGCGCACCATCAGCATGCTGGTCAGCGGCGGCAGCGTGAATGCCCCGCACCTGAGCACCGAGTCGCCCGGCCAAACCGCCGTGCCGCCCACCACGATGAAATACCTCGGCCTGCCGGTCACCGGATCGTGGGGCTGGGCGAGCCCCCCCTTCGGCCTGCCGCCGTATTTCTTCGCTGCCACCACCGGCAATTCCGTGGACCTGGACTGGGTGCTACCCGCCGGCGGCTTGCCCGGCCTCACCGGCTATCAGATCCGTCGCAATGGCGTGCTCATCGCGTCACCTGCTACCGGCGTGACCACCTTCACCGACACCCCCGGCGTCGGCACCCATGCCTATGAGATCACCTTCGTGGGAGCTTCGGAGATCCGCTCCGCCACCGCGAGCGTCGCCGGAAATCTGAATGACCAGCTCGTCCTCCACCTGCCCTTCGACAGCAGCGCACAGGACGCCTCCGGCAATGGCAATCACGGCACGATCAATGGCAGCCCGTCCTATGTCGCCGGCAAGAGCAGCCAGTGCCTGCAATTCACCGACACCACCAGTCCGCACCAGTATGTGAGCCTCGGCCAACCGGCCGCCCTTCAATTCGGCGCCACCGATAGCTTCACCGTTTCGGTGTGGGTGAATCATAGCGGCACCTTCCCTGACAATCGCCCTACCGGCAGCGCCAACGACCCTGCCATCCTCTCCAACAAGGACTGGAACAGCGGCACCAACACCGGCTGGTTCATCGGCGCGGGACCCGACGGCCGCTGGCAATGGAACGCCGGCGACGGCACCGACCGCGCCGACTACGACGGACCGGCCTCACAACTCAGTGACGGCAATTGGCACCAGCTCTGCGTCGTCCACGACCGCTCGACCAATCTGGCCCGCCTCTTCTACGATGGCTCGCTGGTCGCCACCCGCTCGCTGAGCGCGATCGGATCCCTGGATGCGGCCAAGCCAACCGCAGTCGCCACCGACGGCACCTTCGGCACCATCTGGCCGAATTGGTTCACCGGAAAAATCGACGAGGTGAAGATCTGGCGCCGCGCGCTCCTCGACAGCGAGGTCTCCACCGTCTTCCAACAATGACCTGTCTTCCGGGCGCGCCTTCCGTTCTTTCGAGGGCGCGCCCGCTTTTGGGTATGCTAGGTAATTCCAAACGGTGCCTCGGACTTGCTGCTGCCCCAAGGACTCCCAAGGATCCGGCACCGCATGACCCCGCGCCGCTTCATCCGCTGGAAATGCTTTTGGTTTGGAATCCTTGTCTTGGGGTTCCTTGGTTGGAGCTCGAGGATTTCTGGTCGGTTTACCACGGCCCTGGTAGTTCCGCCGGGTGTATCCATCGTTCGGCTGGAAAGAACGACGTATTTGAGCTGGGGAGGAACGGCTACGCAGGCGGGCTTCAAGCATGAGAAGCACCTGTTCACGCCCGCTGAATTGGAACAACATTGGAGCGCGGGCGCTCTAAAATTTGTGAAGGTCCACGACGCGGTGAGCATTCCGCTGGTTGCGCTTTTATGGGCCGCCTTTTTCGCCTGGCGCTGGAGACGACAAAGGAAACTAACAGAAACCAACGGATGACTCAGCGCTCGTTCTACCGTTGGAAATCCTCTTGGTATGGAATCCTTGTTTTCTTTGGTTCCTAGGTGGCACTAGCGGAGCAAAAAGCGGATAACCATCGTTAAATCAGGAGCAACAACTCGATCTGTTCGCCGACCGCACCTCGACGGCTTGCATGGCCTCCAACCAGTTGCGTCTCTGGCTGTCGACCTTCGCCTCCCTTGCTGCTGGCGCGGGCTGATTTGCCGTCACCGGAAGAACTGCGCGGAATTTTCGAACCCATGCGGAGCCCACCTAAGGTTCCTCGGGTAGGTTGCAAATGTTGGAAGGACCCTAGCGAAGGCGACCACTGCCTTTCCCGTGGTCCCGATTGAACACAGAACGACATGAACATGAAACGCTACCTTACCACCGCCCTGAAGATTTCGGGCCTCGGCATCTTCGGCCTGCTCGCCAGTTCCTGCGCCGACACCTCGTCCGGCAGCGGGACCCACCAAATGGGCCCTCCGGGCAAGGAACACCCGGTTCCCAATTCAGCCCACCCGAGCATGGCACGCTGACCGCCACTCAAAAAAGGGCCGCGGTCAGTACCGCGGCCCTTTTTCGTGCACGTGTTGTCGGGGCAGATTCGACGTTTCTTCGAAGGATGAGTTTCTGCTGGCAGGCATGGTATTGACTCACCATCCCCGGTGGCCTCCGCCTCCCGAGCACTTGACGTAAAAAACAAAGAACCCGCATGTGGAACTTGTCCACCTGCGGGCCTGGGGACTCAAACCGGACCAGTGGAAGTCACTTTTTGATCGGCACGACGAACATGCACGGTTTGCCATCGGCATTCACGTAGGTGACCTTCTTGGAGGTCGATCCTTTTCCTGCAGGGCCCGAACTCTTGATCGTGAACTTCTTCTTGCAGGAATCGCAGTGGACGCTGCCCCCGTCGTGACAAAGAGCCTCTCCTTCCTTGTCGTCGGCGGCTTCTTTCACTGTCATGGATTCGCACTCCATGCAGACCAAGGCATAGTGGTCGCCTTTCTTGAGCTTCTGGATTTCCTCTTGAGTGCCCGCCTTGTGGGATCCGAGGTGAATGGTGGTCCCTTTGCCCGGGGTCTCGGCGGACACGGTGCTGGTGAGACCGGCAGCAAACGCTGCGAGGATGAGGGATCTGAATGTGGATTTCATGGTGGTGGTTGGTTTCGGTTGCGGGTCCGTGGTCCTCGATTCGCCCCTGTCAGGGGGCGTCGAAGGATGAGCCGAGCGAGACCCGCTCATGGTCTCAACGTAGGACCGCACGAGAAAACCCGCTCTGCGTCCGTGAGGAAAAACTGCGCATTTTCTCGGAACGAACGGCTTGGCGCTGCCCTCAAATAGTGGTGTCTGCGGCGCGGAATTCCCGAGGGGAGCAACCCTCGACCCTTTTGAATGCGCGGTTGAACTGCGAGAGCGATTGGAAGCCCACGTCGAAGGCAATCTCGCTGATCCTCAAGTCCGGATTCTGGAGGAAATCCCGGGCTTTTCCGACGCGGACCCTGCTCACGTATTCGACGAAGTTGACGCCCGTCGCCTCGACGAATTTACCGCTGAAATAATTGGCACTCATGCCCGCTACAATGGCCACCGCGGCAAGCGAGATTTCGTCGCTACTATGCTGGTCGATGAAGAAACAAGCCTTCGAGATCTCCGGGCGCTCCGGCTTCTGCTGATTCAGGATAAGCAAGTTCCCGCAAGAGGCGAGGTTGTGCGCAAAGATGTCGATCAAATGAATCAGCGCCTCGTACTGACGGGGCGCGATCACCCGGCTATTGAACCAAGCTTCCTCTGCTACCTTCAGATCGACCTGAGATCCCCAGGCCGCGAGGATCCGCGCGATCGCCTCAAATTGAGACCGGTCGGGCTGATGGAGCAGGACTTGCCCGGTTTGGAGGAAGGCGATGAGGTTCTCGCCGATCCGCACCGGCACCGAGGTTTCGCAGAGTCCGGCGAAACCTTTGAGTGTTCTGGGAGCAAGCTGCGCTTCGCTCTCCACCTTTCGCTGCAAGTTGTAGGAGGCGGTGCACCATTGGGCGGTGTCCGCCATCAGCGTGCAGAATGGGTTCTCCTGCTTCCGAACATACCGGATCACGGTAAGCATTTCCGGAGCATGGAGCAGTAGCGGAAGGCCGGTCCCTGCCACGAATGCACGCTCGTAATCGCGGTAAACCTTCGACTCGGTCAGCAGCGTGACGACGCCCTTTTCCGCCCGCTTGACGCCTGCCGTGCGGGGTGGGGATTTGAGTGATTCTGTCATCATTCCGAGTGGATGGAGACCAAAGTCCAAAGCGACGGCGAGAGGGCGATTGGAGCCGTCAACCCAAACTCGACCCTACGGCCGGTGGGAAGAACCCCTAATGGTTTCTTTCACCAATCGCGTGGCCCTCGCGGGATGGGGCAACCCGAAGAAATGCGTACAATATTGGTGGGGACGCATAGCGGGAGATCGGGTGTTGCTTCAGATTCTTCAAGCAGGGTGTGGAAGAGTTCACCTGATGCGACCCAAGCACTCCGGTTGCTGGAGAGTCCAAGCACGAAGAAAGATCCAAGGGGAGACCCATCGCGGTCCGGCACCGTCAGAACGGGCAGGACGGCATCCCAACGATGAACAACCTGACCGTCGAGCTGAGCACCCCGGGTGGCCAGGTCTTCACCGCGATCGCGTCGTCCATCGACGTGCGAACGGAGGATGGCGGCATTCATGTCAACTCCGACGAAGGGAGCTTCTTGAACCTGATTCACGCGACCGAGATCACGCTCCGGACTGCCGAGGGCACTTACGTCTTCAGCTTGGAGAATGCGGTCGCTGGACTGAAAGGTCGCACCTTCACCGTCCTCGCGGAACGTATCCGCCGGATCGAACCGGGGGCTGCTTCTGAGCTTACACCGTGATGTCCGTCATCACCCAACGAGCAATGCACTCGCCGTCTCAATCCTCCGCTACCCGGGGCATGTTTCCCTCCGCCGGGGCTGTGTTGACGTTCGCTGCGGCGAAAGAACCATTCGAGACCATTCGGGTCAGGACGCGCATTTCAACAATGCCTCCAGCTGTCTTCATTACCCGATAGCCGCTCGGCACCGCTCTCGCCGTCGTTGCAGGCCAATAGCGCATCGCCGTCCCCGCTCATCCGCTCCAACGCGCTGACTGGATTCGCAGCAGGCTTTCCACCACACCGGATAGACCGCAGGTCGCTTCCCTCTCAGGCCGGAATCGGAATCCCACCACCCGCCCGCTTTCTCCCCTTGGCACCGCCGGTTCGGCACGCCACGCTCCGCCGCGTGACCGACCTCGAACTCACCGTCCACGCCGCCAAGGAAGCGGGCAAGCTGCTCAAAGCGAACTTCGGCCTGGAGGCCGCCGTCGACGAAGCCACCCACCACGACATCAAGCTCGCGCTCGACAAGGAGTCGCAGCAGCTCATCGAGGACATCCTGCTCGGCGCCCGCCCCGGCGATGCGCTCTACGGCGAGGAAGGCATGGGCGGCAATCCCGACAGCGACCGCGAGTGGATCGTCGATCCCATCGATGGCACGGTGAATTTCTACTACGGCATCCCCCACTTCTGCGTCTCCATCGCCCTGCGCGACAAGGGTGAGGTCACCGTCGGCGTGATCCATGATCCGATCGTTGGCGAGACCTGGACCGTCGAAAAAGGCGGCGTGCCGATGCACAATGGTCGGCCGATTTCCGTCAGCAAGCGCACCAAGCTCGAGGAGTGCGCTCTCTTCGTCGGCTGCGGCAAGGACGAGGAAGCCCTGCGCACCGGCCTGGAGCGTTTCCGTAAGGCCTCGCTGAAGGCCCGCAAGATGCGGATGATGGGCAGCGCCGCGCTCGGCATGGCCTACATCGCCAGCGGCCGGCTCGACGGCTACATCGAGTCCCGCATCTCCCTCTGGGACATCGCCGCCGGCAAGCTGCTCGTCGAAGCCGCGGGCGGCAAGGTCCTGCTCGAACCCTCCCCGGATCACCCCGATTCCTGGGCCATCGTCGCCACCAACGGCAAGATCCCGATTGAGGAGATTCTCTAAGTTGAGAGTCGAAAGTTGATGGTTGAGAGCAAAGTCAAAAGCCAAGGCCCCAGCCACACACTCTCAACTTCTTCCGCCTCTCAACTCTCAACCCCAAACTCTCAACTCTTCCATGATCGGCTTCGGCTACGACGTTCATCAATTCAAGGAAGGCCGCCCGCTCATCCTCGGCGGAGTGGAGATCCCGCATACCGAGGGGCTCGACGGCCATTCGGATGCGGACGTGCTGTGCCACGCGATTGCAGATGCGGTGCTGGGCTCGCTCGGCCTGCCGGACATCGGCCACTACTTCCCGCCCGGCGATCCCGCCTGCCTCAACATTTCCTCGCTCAAGATCCTGGAGAAGGCCGCCGCCCTCTGCCGCGAGCAAGGTTTCACGCTGGTGAACATCGACAGCACCCTCGTCGCCGAGGCCCCGAAGATCCTGCCGCACCGTGAGGCAATGAAAGCGAACATCGGCCGCGCCCTTGGCCTCGATCCGGCACGCGTCGGCATCAAGGCGACCACCAACGAGACCATGGGCTTCGTCGGCCGCCGCGAAGGCATCGCCGCGATGGCAGTGGCCCAGGTAAAATAAGGAGCAGCGACATTTCTGTCGCTGGCACATGAAGTTACGCGAGGCATACCACGGGGATTCTTCGAGTCGAAAACGGCCCTAGGAAACAGCAGTTGCACCACCCTTCCTTTCCTCGAAAATAGTCACCCAGTCACCTCCGCCAAGCGCTCGATCTCCTCCGCCACCTCCGCCGCGTTCGCTTTGAGCAGCCGGCTTTCCTGCGGGGTCAGCGACCGCGGCTCGGTGTCCATCAGACAAAGCGCGCCGATCGTCTGCCCGTTGGCCATGCGGATCGGCGCACCCGCATAGAAGCGGATGTGGTGCTCGACCACCATTGGGTTCTTCGCGAAACGGCGGTCGCGCTTTAGATCCTTGATCACCACCAGCCCATCCGCGGCGATCACATGCCCACAAATCGAAAGATCGCGCGGCGTGCCCCCTTCTTCCACTAGCTGCTCCGGCAACCCGCTGTGGGACTTGAACCACTGCCGGTCGCGATCCACCAGCGTGATCGCGGTCATCGGCACGTCGAAGACCCGCGCCAGCTTGGCGGTCACATGATCGAGCACGGGTTCTCGCTCTGTATTGACCAGACCGAGGCGATCCAAGGTGATCAACCGCTCGTCCTCATCTTCGGGAAGCGAAGCCGGCACGGTTTCCTTCGCCAGGGTGGACGAGACGCGCCCCGCATATTCGATCAACTCGGCGATCTCCGTGAAGACCTCGTCCGCGCCGGCTTCCCTCAGTGCACTCGCCTCGCTCTCGGACATCTCGTCCTCCTTTCCCCACAGACCCACGGCCAGCTTCACGTCCGGGAAGGCGTTCCGCACCTTGCGGCACAGCGTGCGCGCATGGCCGGATGCTGAAGGTGCAACAACCGACACGCACACCAGATCCGGCTGACTGCGCTTCAGGGCCTCGATCAATTCGCTAACCACGCGCCGCGCGGGCAACTGCTCCGCTTCGAAGCCCTCCTGCCGCAGCACATGCACCAGCATGCTGCCCGCCATCTCATCCCGCTCGGCACGCGCCGCCAGACAGCAGACGTGGCATTCCACTGCAGGCGGCTGCTCCCCTTCCGCTCCAAGCGCCGGCCGCTCGGCCAGTTCCTCCACCAGGTCGCCCATCGCATGGATGATCTGGTCGCGTTGCTCCCGGTCGATCGATGCCATCTGGTGGTCGCGTTCCGCGGCAATCATCACCGGGATCAGCACCGTGTCATAGAGTTCCACCAGCGGCTTGGTCTTGAGGAAGGAATCCGCTAGTTCAATCTCGTCGTGTTCACCGCGCCGCAGCAGCCGCTGGTAACAATCGTCCGCCGGCGTGAGCGCCTCCTCTTCCCCCAGCATCACGCTGAAAAAGGAAAGCTGCGGGATATGCCGGCCCATCACCACCAAGCAAACGGTGAAGGGAGTCGAAAGCACCAGGCCGGGCGTCCCCCACATCCATGTCCAGAATACCGCCGCCACGATCAGCGCCACCGGCGAGACCCCGGTGCTGGCGCCGTAGAGCCACGGCTCGAGCACGTTATTGCTCACCAGTTCCAGCACGACAAACAGTCCGATCGTCAGCAGCGGCGTGTGCCAGTCCGGCGACACCGCCAGTGACAGCAGCACGGGAAAGACCGCCGCGATCCACGGGCCGATGTACGGGATGAATCGTAGCCCGGCGGCCAGCGCGCCCCACAACACCGCATTGGGCACGCCGATGAAATACAAGCCGATCGCCAGCGGAATCCCGTAGGTCACATTCACCACCAGCAGCATCAGCAGGTATTTCCGCACGCGGGTGCCCGCTTCATCGAAAGCCTTGGTGGTGGCACTGATACGTCCTTGCCCGATCAGCCGCAGCAGCCGTCCCCGCAGGTCTTCCCGCTTCAGCAGCATGAACGTCGTCAGCAGCAAAACCAAGGCCGCCGTTCCCAACGGGCCGGCGATCTGCCCCACCATGGTTTGCACGGTTTTTATTGGTCCACCTTCCGTCGGCCCCTCCACCACTTCTACCGGCATCGGGTCGCTAGTCGTGGGAGCTTCGCCGGAGGACTCATCCCCCTGCTTGCCCGGCAGCTCCTTTTTCAGGTCGTCCAATGTTTCGTTAAGCCGGCTGAGCACCCCGCCCGTGGGAGTCTGGAAGGAGCGCAACTTCGTGCGGATGTTTTCCTTATAACCCGGCAATTGGCCCGCAAGATCCACCGCTTGGCTGCCGATCATCCACCCTAGGGAGATCGTCGCCGCCAAGATCAGGGTCATCGCGGCAAGCACCGCCGTCACATTCCCCACCCACCGCTGCACCTTGTTCACCAGTGGGGTCAGCAGGAAGGTGATCAGCGCCGCCAACGCGAGCGGTATTAAAAATTCGCGGCCGAAATACAGTCCCGCCAGCAAGGCGGACGTCAGGCATACCGCAAAGATCCCCGACAGCGAATCGGCGGCGGGGCGGCGTTTATGGGGCGGGAGGCGGACAGTGCC
Organism: Luteolibacter arcticus; assembly: GCF_025950235.1. Lineage (NCBI taxonomy): Bacteria > Pseudomonadati > Verrucomicrobiota > Verrucomicrobiia > Verrucomicrobiales > Verrucomicrobiaceae > Neoluteolibacter > Neoluteolibacter arcticus. Next base: position 59,587 of record NZ_JAPDDT010000021.1, read on the forward strand.
GGTGGATGCCATGGGAGCGGGTATGATTTCCTTTTGCAGATTCGGGGCCGATTTCGCGAGGCCCTGTGGCTGGGGATTTCCCGGCATAACCCCATCGTTCCCAAGATGGAATGCACGACGCACGATGACCGGTAATGCATTATGCATCAGTCGCACTGACCTTGCGGTGTCACCTTTCTGCCGCTACGCAGAGCCCGTGTTTCCCGGCAAACCGGACCGCCCGTATTTCGAAAGCTGGCTGAGGCGCACCCGCAAGCAGCTCGCGGGCAGCGGCCGGCTCAGCGAAATCGCGCTTATCCTGTCCCGGGATGATGGCCGGACTCTTCAGGACTGGAGCACCTATCTGCGGGAGGTCCTTGAAAAGGAGGTCACTCCCTCGCTCGACCTGCTCACGAAAATCGACGCCATCCTCGCCAAGCCGGTGCGCTCGAAAGCGCCGCTCGAAACACCGCCCCTCTTCTGAGAGCTTGCTAAGATAAATTAATTATCAATCTTTTTAAAATTTCCCTTGCCCATGATCGCAGCTCATCGGAGAATACTTCCGACATGAAGCACTTTTCTTCACTTGCGATCGCGCTCTGCCTCGCCTCCACCGCCGCTCAAGCCGGTGAGCCGGCAGCAGCTCCTTCCTCCTATTCCCCGGCTCCCAGCAGCGGTCCGCTCTGGAGCTGGTTCGTCGGCGGTTCCGCTGGCTACTTCTTCGATGCCGAGGAAGCCTATTACACCCTCCACTTCGGCGCCAAGATCGCCGAAACCGGGTCGGTGACGCACTCGCTCTTCGTGGAAGGCCTCTACACCGAAGTGGACAGCCTCGCCGGCGTCGTCAACACCGACATCATCCCGGTCACGCTGAACTACAAGGCGGACATCGCCATCAACGAGCGGTTCTCCTTCTATGCCGGTCTCGGCCTCGGTGGCGCGTTCATCGATTCCAGCGCTGGTGCCTTCAGCGATGACTCCGTGGAGCTCGCCGGCCAGATCTTCGCCGGCCTCGGCTACGATGTGACCGAGAACTTCGAGATCTACGGCGGTGGCCGCTGGCTCTGGGTGGACGACAGCTCCGTCGGCCCGATTTCCATCGAAGTCGGCGACGACGTGGGTGCCGAGCTCGGCCTCCGCTTCAAGTTCTGATCTGATTTGACCCTTCTTTCGATACAGCACAGCCAAGGCCTTCCGGTTCACGCCGGAAGGCCTTTTCTTTGGTGGAGGACTGGGAGCGCGGAATTCATTCCGCCCGTAAGTCCGGATTCCCGATCTACCTAGGCGGAATGAACTCCGCGCTCCCAGTTTTCACAGCCCCGTGACCCGTCGCAGCACCTCGCGGGCATGCCCTGCCTTCCCGCTCCATGGCTTCGCCGGGCGCTGGATCTCCCAGCCGCGCGCTTCCCCGATCGCCGTAAGCTTGGGTGAAGGATTTACCAAGGTATTCTCCTCGCAACATTCCAGCATCGGCAGGTCCGCCGAGCTGTCGGAGTAGCCATGGCTGCGCGGCCACACTCCCTCGGGAGGCGCACCGATGATCTCCGAGAGTCGTCGTACTTTCTCGGCACCCTTGTGATTGCGCAGTTCCGGCAAGAGCGGCATCGCACCCAGCCATTCGACCGGCGTGCCCAGCGCGAGGTCGAAGCCGAGCACCCGCCCCACCTCCTTCGCATAAAATTCCGGGCTCGCCGAAGCCAGCACCGTCAGGTGCCCCGCATCGCGATGGCGCTGCAGCTTCTCCAGCATCACCTCATAGCACCGTGCTGGGAAAAACTCCGCGACGAAATCCCTCGCCCAGCCCTCGATCTTCGCATGATCCGCGCGCCAGAGGTAGCTCAGGAAGACCCGCTTCATCCCCTCGTCGCCGAGGATCTTCGCGGCCGGCACGAACGCGGCGAAGAAGCCGAGATACGCCCGCCTCCAACCCTCGCGCCTCACCACGTGATCGCAGAACAGCATCTGCGTGTCCCAGGCGATCAGGGTGCCGTCGAGATCGAACAAGGCCAGCCCCCGCTCCATCTTTTCCCGCATTTCCTCCGTCACGCCCGGAGCTTCCCCCCGCCCTCTCCCCAGCGTCAAGCGCGCCCGGCCGCAGGAATTTTCCGCAGCGATTGAATAAATCATCCGCCCGGCCCGACCAACACCGGCCCCCTCTTCCGGCCATGAAATCGCTACCCCTCTTCGTGCTGCTTTCCGCCTCGCTGCCATCGATCTCCCAGGCAGCGGAAAAGACCCGCTCCCCAGAGGATCACGAGATCGTGATCGGAAAGGAACTGCTCATCACCGCACTGGAAGTGGTGAATGCACCCGAAGCGACTTACCCGGGGCCATGGTCGTTCGGCCACCTGATGGACGAGGCCCTCGGCGACAAGGTCTCCCAAAAGGCCGTCGCTACCTGGCTGGAAGCTTGGGCGAAGGGTTTACCGGAATCACCCACTTCCACCACTGGTCCCCCGCCAAGGGAAGCGCTTGAGCAGCGCTTGATCGCCCCATGGCGGCTGCGCGATGGCCACGTCCCCGGCAGCGGCGAGTGGCTGCCGGATTTCTCGCACGCGCCCTTCCGTCTGCTGGCGATCGTCAACCGCATGGACCTCGGCGAGCACGCGCTCCCGACCACTCCTGCTGCCACCACCGGATTCCCCGGCTCGCCCGGTTATAATGGTGGATCGGGCGCCGATTCCTTGGCTGGCCGGGAAGCCGGGGAGGCCCGGCTGGTCTTCGCGGCCGTGGACCCCAGCGGGCAGCCCTTGCCCGGCGGCACCACCATCATCCTGGAATACGGGCTGGATGCTCCCTCCACCGCTCGTGGAAGGACTCGCGACTGGGCCCTCGCATGGCACCACCTCGGAACGCAGCCAGCCTTCGATGACGCTTACCGAGCCGACCTCGTCCAAGTCACCCGCCTATTCACCGACCGGCGGCTGGGCACGAGGGCACCCGGCGAGGAACCGAATTCCGACGTGCTCAAACGCCTCGCCGACGCAGGCGCGGTCCTAACTCCGCAACTGCTGCGGATCCGCGTCAACGACGGTGCCTTCGGCGAAGTCCGCGAATTCCGTGAGTTCCATCCCGCGAGCGGCAAGCTCGTCCCCGCGAGGTTGCCCGGCACTCCGGAAGACTCGTCCTTCGAGAAAGGCAGCGCCGACAATCGCTCGCTCGCGGCTTGGATCGCCAAACAGCGCGTCGCCCCGGCCTCGCAAAGCGAAAACCCGCGCGCGGCGAAGACGGAAATCCCGCCCTCGTTCTCCTTCCCCGGCGCGGGGACCACCGTGGCAAGGGTCCTCAACAATGATCCCGACTTCCACTGGGACGGCTGGGGCTTGCGCGATGGCGAGCTACGCCGGGCCTTCTCGATGCAAACCTGCTGTGGCTGCCATTGCGGCGATACCTCCACCGCCTTCTTTCACATCGCGCCGGCCTCGTCCGAGTCGGAGGCGACGCTCTCGAAGTTCCTGCGCACCGACGGCAGCCGCTGGCGTCCGAAGGACCCCGCGAATGGCAGGGGCTTCCTGTCCTCGGAGATGGAAGACCGGAAAAAGCTCCTCGAAAGCGTCCTGGACCAGACCCTGGGCAACCGCCAGTTGAAGCAACTCCGCGAGATCCGCAATGGCCGCTTTCACTAGAGCGCTCTGCTTTAACACGTAGCCGCCCAAGCCTCGTTCGGCCTAAGAAATTGAACCGCGAAAGAACGCGAAAATGCGCGAAATTTGAAGAAGGAGAATCTCTTCCAGCCTTTAGATTTCGCGCATTTTCGCGTGATTTCGCGGTTCCCTTGAAACTCCCGCCTCGGTCGAAAAGCTGGATCCTTTGACCGAGAATCCGCTCCAACCTCACTTCACCGTAGCATATTCCTCCGAGGCTTTCTGAAGCGCGGCCGCATCGGGCTCGCCGTCGGCGACGATCAGCCGGTAGCGGGCGACGTAAGGTTTCCCCGGCTCGATCGACATCGCGCCACCCTGCTGCGGGGCGTAGCAGAAAAACGGCTCGGTGGGATGCACCCGGATCGGTTGCGGCGAACGGAAGTTCGAGGGATGGCAAAGGATCGCCACGCCGCAGGTTTTGCCATCCACCTTGCCGCCGACCCAGCACCACGGCTCCTTGGCGGTGTTCACCTTCAGCCGGTCGGTGAGGCCGGACGCGGTCAGGAACTGGGCATTCCCCGCGCCGTCCCAAGCGCGATTCCCGCGCAGGCCGAGGCCACCGTAGTGATACTCAGGCAGTTTCAGCGGGGATTCGCCCGCGCAGGTTTGGGTGATGGTGAGGTCGATGATGTTCCTCTTCCCGTCAGTTGAAACCGCGACGTCCCATGTTTCCAAAAGCGCGACCTTCTCGGGCTTCGCCGTCATGTCGATGAACTGATGCTTGGCCGTGAAGCCGGAGCCATCGCGATTCTTCCCTTCCACCAGCGCCACGAAATCCACCCGGCCCTTGCCATCGCCCATGTTCCAGAAGTCCGTCGACCGGCCCTCGAACTCCGCCTTGGTCCAAGGCGACCACACCCCGTGATGATGCACGTGATTCGGCGGAAAATCGTCCGTCACCAGCTTCCCGGAGGGCGTGTGGATCGACTGGATATAGCCGCCCCGCTTGAAAATTTCCTTGATGTCCTTGCGCGGGAATTCGCCGGGCTCCGCCTGATAGCGCAGGATCTCCTTGTCGCCGGCACGGGCGATCAACTGCTTGCCCTCGCGGGCGATGGAGACGTTTTGCGCGGCGGCGGGAAGCACCGCAGCCACCAGCGCGACAAGAAAAGACAAGGGTTTCATGGTTGCTACGCTTTACGAAGTGACGGCCGCTGACATCTCAAAATGCCCGCCGACCTGTGTCATTCAATCGTTTGACAAATCGCCATTCTCCCTGACCCTGCACCCGTCGCGCCGCTCCGGTGGCACGGCGAACTCTCCCGATGAACGCCGAAGAGGACAAGCTGACCCCAAGCACATGGATCCCATGGATCGTGGCGATGGCGGTCGTGTTTGGCTGGGGCACCTTCGCTCCCGACCATCTGGGAGCCCGAAGGGAGAAGTCACCGGACGGGATCGGCATGGTTCATCAGACCGATGAGCTACCCGCCCCGGGCATCACGCCCCACCCGCTCACCGGCTTGCTGCCGGATGTTTTCGGCGGCCACTTTTGGAGTGCGCCGACGGTAATCCTGAGCATTGAGGTCCTCCGCGAGATCCCCACCATCGGTTTCCGCCGGGAGGGTATCCAAGGACGGGCTCCGCCTTCGTTGGCTTGATCGGAATCCGGCACGCGGACCTTTCGCGAAGACTTGCCCGAACGGGCGAGTGCCTTGCCGGCATGTCACACCTACCGCTCAGCTGATCCCGTTTGGATCGCGGCGGTTTCCCCTGCCCTCTGACGGAACTTCTGGTTCCGCGAGGACAAGACACGCCCATCCCTCTTACGGGCATGGGCAACATTCCAATCAAGTCCGATCCGATGATCTCTTTCCCGACCATTCCAACGACGTCTTCCACCGCGGCTCCACAGAGCCCGCTCCGTTTCACCTCCAACCTCTCCTTCCTCCCATGATCAAGTGGCTCTTTCCAAAACTCCTGGGCGGCAAGGATGAACGCGAACTCCATCGCCTCCGCCCGACCGTCTCCCGCATCAATGAGATCGAGGAGCAGTTCCAGCGCGAGCCGGTCGCGAAGCTCCATGAGCTGACCAACTCCTGGCGCGAGCACCTTTCCCGCTATCATCCCCTCGAAGCGCCGACCAAGGTCCAGCTTGAGCTGATGACCCAGGCCGAGCTCCAGACGGTGGCCGACTCCATCAGCGCACGATTCGCGCTTCTCGCCCGCGAGTTCTCGCTGCCATCGTTCGTCCGGCCCGAGGTCGCCTCGATCGAAAGCGCCAAGTCCGCCTTCCATGCGGTCGAGTCCGACTTCAGCAAGCCGCGCTCGAAGTATCTCGAAAAGATCCTGCCCGAGGCCTGCGCCGTGGTGAAGAACGCGGCCCGCCGCCTCTGCGGCACCGAGGTCCTCGTCAGCGGCCAGCCGCAGCGCTGGAATATGGTCCACTTCGATGTCCAGCTCCTCGGCGGCGTCGCCATCCATCGCGGGATGATCGCGGAGATGCAGACGGGCGAGGGCAAGACCCTCGTCGGCACCATTCCGGTCTTCCTCAATGCGCTGACCGGCCTCGGAGTCCACCTCGTCACGGTCAATGACTACCTGGCCCAGCGCGACTCGGAGTGGATGGGCGCGCTCTACCGCTCGCTCGGCATCTCCGTCGGCTGCCTGCTGAACCAGATGCCCCCGCACCAGCGCCGCGAGCAATACGCCTGCGACATCACCTACGGGACGAATTCCGAATTCGGCTTCGACTACCTGCGCGACAATGGCATGGCCACCACGAAGGACGAGCAGGTCCAGCGCGGCCACTACTTCGCGGTCATCGATGAAGTGGACTCCGTACTCATCGACGAAGCGCGCACGCCGCTCATCATCACCGGACCCTCGCCCGATTCCTCGCAGATCTTTGAGCAGCAGAATGCGGACGTGGAGAAGCTCGTGAAACGCCAGACCGAGCTCTGCAATCAACTCGCCACCGAGGCGAAGAAGCTGCTGGATTCCGGCAAGAGCAAGGACGCCGGACTGGTGCTGCTCAAGCTCAAGCTCGGCCAGCCGCGCAATCGCCAGTTCCTGCGCCTGATGGAGAATCCGGAGCACCGGCGCTTGCTGGAGGGCACCGAGCTCACCTTCTTCCGCCAGATGTTCCAGAAGGATCTCCTCAAGCTGAAGGAGGAGCTCTTCTTCGCCGTGGATGAGAGAACCCGCGAGGCGGACCTGATGGAGAAGGGCCGGCGCTTCCTCTCACCGGATGACCCGGACTGCTTCACCATCCCCGACACCAGCGCCCAGCTCAGCGCCATCGAGGCCAATCCGAATCTCGACCCCGAGAAGAAGGCCATCGCCACGACCGCCGTGCTGAAGCGCCGCGAGGAACAGGCGCTCCGCGTCCACGCCATCAACCAGCTCCTCAAGGCCCACTGCCTCCACGAGCGCGATGTCCACTACGTCGTTCGCGATGGCAAGATCACCATCGTGGACGAGAGCACCGGTCGCGAAATGGAGGGCCGCCGTTGGTCGGATGGCCTGCACCAGGCCGTCGAGGCGAAGGAGCGCGTGAAGATCGAGCGCGAGAACCGCACCTACGCGACCATCACCATCCAGAACTACTTCCGCCTTTATGAGAAGCTGGCAGGCATGACCGGCACCGCCTCCACCGAGGCCGCCGAGTTCCACGACATCTACAAGCTCGACGTGCTGCCAATCCCGACCAACGCGCCGAACCAGCGGGTGGACGACAATGACCAGATCTTCAAGACCCGCCGCGAGAAGTACAACGCGGTGATCTCACGGATCGAGGCCGCCCACACCAAGGGCCAGCCGGTCCTCGTCGGCACCGCTTCCGTGGAAGCCTCCGAGACCGTCTCGCGCATGCTCAAGCGGGCGAAGATTCCGCACACCGTGCTCAACGCGAAGTTCCACGATCAGGAAGCCGAGATCGTCGCGCTCGCCGGTGAAAAGGGCGCCGTGACCGTGGCCACCAACATGGCCGGCCGCGGCACCGACATCAAACTCGGCGATGGCGTCGGCGAACTCGGCGGCCTCTTCATCATCGGCACCGAGCGCCATTTCTCCCGCCGCGTGGACCGGCAGCTCCGCGGCCGTTGCTCCCGCCAGGGCGACCCGGGCCGCGCCCAATTCTTCGTCTCGCTGGAAGACGACCTCATGCGCAATCACGCCTCGCCCGCGCAGATGGCGTCGATGATCGAGCGGGACGGCAAGGGTTCCTCGCTCGGCAAGCTCGTCGAGACCGCCCAGACCACGCTGGAACAACGCGACTACAAGAGCCGCAAGCGCGTCCTCGACTTCGATGACGTGATGAACCTCCAGCGCGAGATCGTTTACGAGTACCGCAACGATGTCCTCGGCACCGGCGACATGCGCCGCCTGGTCCACGAGATCATTTCGGAATGCGTTACCGCCCGGGTGCAGGAGCACCTTTCGGAATGTGACCCGCATGATCCGGATCACGCACCGCTGCTGAACTGGCTTCGCCAAACGCTGAACGTGGAGCTCTCTGAAGAGGAACTCTCCACCACCGGCATCGAGCGGCTTGTCCCGCTCATCGTGAAGAAAGCGCGCGACACCTACGACAACCGCCTCAACGCCTTGCCCGCGGAATTGGTCGAACGCGAGGAGCGCATGATCGTCATCTCCTCGATCGACGGCTACTGGCAAGAACACCTCCGCGACATGGACGAACTGCGCGAAGGCGTTTACCTCCGAGCCCAAGGCCAGAAGGATCCGCTCGTCGAATACAAGAACGAGGCCTACGAACTCTTCGTCTCGCTGATGGGCTCCATCAAGCAGCAGGCCTTGTTAGGGCTCCTGCGCTTCTCGACCGCAGTTGAGGCCGCTCGTAGCTGACCGCATTTTGGAAGCTCCACTGGGAGCGCGGAATTTATTCCGCACGAGGGACCTTGTAGCCCTTGCGCGGAGTTCATTCGGCGCTCCCGGTCGATCACCCGATCACGCCCATCTTCGAGAAATCCCCGCGCAGCACTGGCTTCACTGGAGTCTTCAGCTTCGGTTATTCGGCCTCCCCCAGATCCCTCCCAATCGCCGCTACAATGTGATCCGAGACCCGGAACCTCGCCACACGCCGCAGATCGGCGATTGCTTCCAGAGCGCGACTTATTTTTCCGCGCCGTTTGGCCCAGACGATCATGCCGATCACGCCAATGATGCGGAGGCCAAGTTCCTTCGCCACGCGACGAGCGTCTCCGTCATCGACGATGAGCCATTCCGCATTGCGGGAAAGTGCCAGTAAGATCGCCTCGGTTTCTCCCGCGTGCAGCTTCTCGCATTCACGCGGTGGCGGGGTAGCGGGAGCTTCAGTCACTTGGAGCCACCCGGCGGCTCGCGCCTCTTCCAGAGAATTCCATGCCGCATCATCGCCGATCTCGATGAGTTCTTTCCAAACTCCGTCGGGGACGATCACTGTCTCCCAACGTTCCCTCAACCAGACTAGCCACCCCACCTTCGTCATCGCAGAGAGGGGCGAAGTATCACTCACCACACATACCCGCGGCGAGGTCATCTTTCCAGTCTTCCGGGTTATAGCGGATCGGGATTTCCCGGCGGCCAAGCTCGTGATCGAAATTCAAACGTCCGAGCCCCGCCAGATCCGAGGCCTGCGCATGCGTCAGGCGTCCCGTCGCAAACATGCCGCACGCCAGCTCCAATAAAACATGGCGCCCACGCTCCGCATCGTCCTGCGGCAACACTGCCGCAAGTCCGTCAGGGATCTCCAACACCATCTTCATGGCCACAGGCTAGCATCCAAGGCACCGTCCGGCAACGCGCTTCATGGTCGCGTTGGTAAGCCGCTCCCATCAAGGAATCCTGGCACCCTGAACTTCCGGTCGATCACCCAATCACGCCCATCTTCGAGAAATCCCCGCGCAACACCGGTTTCGCTGGCGTCTTCAGCCAGCCCTCGAGCACCGAAGCATACACGCCGCGGAAATCGACGCTGTGCTTCAGATCGCCCTGGTCAAGATCGGTGAGGCTCGGATAGCTGCCGAAAAGCCCGCCCTTCACAGCATCACCCGCGAGGAACATGCACGAAGCCCGTCCGTGGTCGGTGCCCGCGCTGGCGTTCTCGGAAACGCGGCGCCCAAACTCGGAGAAGGTCATCAGCACCACCCTCTTGTCATTCCCCTGCGCCTTGAGATCCGCAAAGAACGACTTCAGCGCGCGATCCAACTGGCCGAGCAGGCGATCGTGCGAGTTCACCTGCTGGTTGTGGGTGTCGAAGCCACCGTGGCTCACGTAATAGACCCGGGTAGGCATGCCACCCGCAATCAACCGCGAAACCATGTTCAGGCTGCGCGAGATCGGCGTGCCTTCGTAGTTCACCTTGGTCTTATACTTCGCCGCGAGTTCGAGGATCTTGGCCGAGCTGACCCGGGCATCCATCGCCACGCGTTCGAGGAAGGCAAGATTGCCCTCGCCCTCAATGCCGCCGACCTTGCCACCGGCCGGCATGTCGATCGACGCGCCATCCACCGGGTTGTCGTCGTCTTCCGGAGAATTGAGCGAGGCGAAGAACTCCTCCGCCTGCGCCTTCTCCCCGCCTCCGTGGATCCAGCGGTAAAGCTCGGGCGAACTCAGGCACACGCCGGGATTCTTTGCCGCACCGAAGGACTCGGGCTGCGTCTTGTTCAAGCTGATCCCGACCGTCGGGTCGGCACCGGAGCAGGCATTGTCGAAGTAGCGACCGATCCACCCCGTGCTGGAGCGATTCTGCGTGTCCGCCGTTTCCCAAATCGAGGTGGAGACAAAGTGCGAGCGATTCGGGTTCGGATAGCCGACGCCTTGCACCACGCCAAGGTTGCCCTCCTTGAACAAGCTGCCGAGGTAGGGCATCGAGTCATTGAGGCCGACGTGGTCGCTTAGCTTGAGGATCTCCTTCTCCTTCTTCCCCAGCCGCGGGCGGGCCTTGTAATAGGCATCGTCTGCGTAGGGTACCAGCGTGTTGAGGCCATCGTTGCCACCGGCGAGCTGAAGTACGACGAGGATCGTACCATCTTTCCCGGTCACCGCCTGGGTGGCCAGATCCTTGGCACCCATGTGGAGGTCGGCGAAGGTGCGCTCGACGAACATCGGAACGGTCCAAGTGGCCGAGGCACCAAGGATCGTGGAGCGGAGGAATTCACGTCGCGTTTTCATCGGAGAAAATTAGGTAAGGGATTCAGTCGAGCTGGTAGTGCGGGGTGCTCATCATGAGGTGGCAGAGCTCGCCCACCTCCTTGTTGGTGAAGACCGCGCCCTTCTTGGACACGGCGTATTCGATGAAGGCGCCGCGCTCCTTGACGCCGAGCGGGGCTTGGAAAAAGCGCTCCACCAGCGAGTCCACGAGCTTCGCGGGATCCTCGCGCAGCGACCGCGGGGCGATCTTTTCGTAATCGGGACCGGCCCAATTCTGCTGGGCGCGTTCGCGTTGGTTGGACACCCGCATCTGCTTGCGGTCCTTTTCTTTCTCCATCTCCATGTCCATATCCATCATCTCGCCGCCGCCATCATTGTCGTTGGCCGCGAGCTTCGAGGACTCCTGGGAGCCCTTGGTGATGAAGCCGGCCACATTGTAGCGGGTCAGCAGCGTGTTGGTGTTGATCCAAGCCTTGCCCCAGTCCCAGCCGGCCACATTCGGCGGCATGAAGAGCACTTGCCCGAGCTGCTGCTGGGCACTGACCGCATAGCCTTGGGGCGGGTTCTCGAGTTCCAGTTCCTTGAGCATCTGCACCAGGAATTGGATCGGACTCTTGATCTGGTTGCGGACGATCTTGTCCGAGTAGAAGGCCTTCGAGCGGAAGATCTCGCGCAACAGCGGCTCGACCTTGAAATCCGCGTCCTTGAACGATTTCGCCAGCGCCTCGACGCCTTCCTGCGGCGGATCTTCGGCCGCAAAGTATTCCCACAGCTTCCGCGGCAAGTAGCGCGCGGCGGCATCTTGCTCGAATAGCAGGTCGATCACGCCATCGCCGTCGAACTTGCCGGTCTTGCCAAAGATCGTCTTCTCGCCGCCGTCCCACTGGCGCTTGTTGTGGACGACGGTGCCGTTGAGGCGGTTGAGACTGTAGCCGCTGAAAGCACGCGCGGCTTCCTTGATGTCCTGCTCGGCGTAGTTCCCCTCGCCGAGCGTGAAGAGTTCCATCACCTCGCGGGCGAAGTTCTCGTTCGGCATCCCCTTCTTCGAGGTCTGCGTGTCGAGGTAGAGGACCATCGCCGGATCCATCAGGATGGCGTGGGTCAGCTCCTTGAACGAACCCGTGGCGTGGTGGCGGAACAGTTCATTCTGCATCACCAGCAGCACCGGCTGCTTCACCTTCTGGATCGAGGTGGCGAAATGGTCGTGCCAGAACAGCACCATCTTCTCCCTCAGCGGAGCCTCCGTCTTCAGCATCCGGCGGAACCACCAGCCCTGCGCCTCGATGCCGTGCTGCCGGTTCGTGCGCTGCTGCTTCTGGTTGAATTCGCGGCGAAACCTTTCCGCCTCCTCTGCAGACATCTCGCGGGAGGCCCGGCGGACCTCCTGGAATTGCTGCTGCCGCGCCTTCATGTCGGCCACCGCCTGCTCTCGGTTCGCCCATGCGGGGAGAGAAAAAGCGTCCACGGGCTCGGTCGGCTTGAGCAAGCTTTCGACAGCCTGGTATCGGCCGAGCGCGTGGAAGCTCTCGATATCTTTCGGTGAGCCACCGAAACCCGCGCGACGAAGCAGGTGCGCGGCTTCCTGGATCGTCCACTGGTCGGATGCGGCGGGTAACATGGCGGAGGAAAAACGGGTTGCGTGGGAAGGAACCATCCTCGCACCGTTCGGGTTGCGGAACATCGTGAAGGTTTGGAATTTTCCCGTAGTTTTCCTGCGCTCGAATGCGTATCGGCGACCCCATGAAGCGACTTTTCCTCTGCCTCGTCCTGTGCGGCATCGCCGCCGCCGCGGATCGGCCCAACGTGCTGGTATTCATCGTGGACGACATGGGCTGGCAGGACACCTCGGTGCCTTTTCACCACGATGCGGAGGGCAAGCCGGTCGTCTCCGTCCTCAACCGCCGCTACCGCACGCCGAACATGGAAAAACTCGCGGCGCAGGGGATGAAATTCACCCGCGCCTACGCCCACCCGGTCTGCACGCCCTCGCGCATCACCCTCATGACCGGCAAGAACGCCGCGCGCCACCATGTCACAAATTGGACGAACCCCGCTGGGACCGAAAACAGCGACAATGATGTGAAGCACCTGCGCTCACCCGAGGGCTGGGGCGTTAAAGGCATCTCCCCGGACGAGACCGCCTTGCCCAGCCTGCTCAAGCAAGCCGGCTATCGCACCATCCACTGCGGCAAGGCGCACTTCGGCAGCAAGGGAGCCTTCGGCCAATACCCGCAGGCCGTCGGCTTCGACATCAACATCGCCGGCAACGAGATCGGCCACCCGGCGTCCTACTTCGCCAAACAGAACTTCGGCAAGGGCTCGAACCACGTCACCGGCCTGGAGAAGTGGCACGGCAAGGATGAGTTCCTCACCGAGGTCCTAACCCGCGAGCTCGGCGAGGTCCTCGAGACCTCGGTGAAGGAAAAGAAGCCATTCTTCGCCTACATGGCGCACTACGCGGTCCACAGTCCGTTCAACGAGGATCCCCGCTTCTCCGCGAACTACCCCGACCTGCCACCGCCGCAGCGCGCCTACGCGACCCTGATCGAGGGCATGGACCGCTCGCTCGGCGACTTGCTCGCGAAGCTCGACACGCTCGGCGTTGCCGAAAACACCCTGGTGATCTTCCTTTCCGACAATGGCGGCGACGCCCCGATCCCCAACAACAACGCCAACCCGGTCGTCTCCGGCAATGCCCCCATCCGCGGGAAGAAAGGCATGCGCTACGAAGGCGGCATCCGCGTGCCCATGATCGCCGCGTGGGCGAAGCAGGGGCCGGGCAACGCCTTCCCCATCCCCGCCGCCTCGCACACCAGCGATTTGGTCGCCCTCGCCGATATCTTCCCCACCGTCACCAACCTTGCAGGCGTCACGAACGCCAAGCCATGGGACGGCCACGACCTGCTGCCCTACTTGAAAGGCGACCCCTCCTATCATCGCCCGCAGTGGCTGGTGACCCATTACCCGCACGGCCACAACAACGACCACTACTCCATCTTCCACGAGGGCCCGTGGAAGCTGATCCGCAACTGGGCCGACGGTTCATCCGAACTCTACAACCTCGCCAGCGACCTCGCCGAATCCAAGAACCTCGCCGCGGAACAACCCGACCGGACCAAGGCCATGGCAGCCAAACTCGACCAGCGGCTCAATGAATACGGCGCGCTCCGTTCCAAGGTCGTAGGCCCGTAACGAGCCCCCATCCACCGGAAGCTCATCCCACGGCCGCAACTCAAGCTGTAAGTAGTCCCGGCTTCAGCCGGACCGAAGCCAGTGAGAAGCCCGCATTGCCCGCGTGCCCAACCTTTCCTGGAGTTCGGACGACCCCCTCATCCTGGTCCGTCCCCCCTTTCGAAAAAAATTCCGTAATACCCCGCGGGCCTCGGTCATTTACCAGTGACCATGCCCCGTAATGCCCTTCTTCTCGCCGCCCTCTCGGCACTCTCCTTTGCCAGCCCGGCATTGGCCGACGCTCCCCGGCCGAACGTCATCTTCATCCTGTGCGATGACATGGGCTGGGGCGACCTCGGCGTGTTCTACCAGAACTCCCGTACTTCGACCCAGAAGTTCGCCACCCCGAAGCTCGATGCCTTCGCTAATGACGGCCTCCAGCTCCGCCGCCACTACGCCCCGGCCCCGGTCTGTGCACCCTCACGCGCATCGCTGATCCTCGGCGTCCACCAAGGTCACGCGAACATCCGCAACAACCAGTTCGACCAGACGCTCGACGACAACCACACGCTCGGCACCGTGATGAAGAGCGCGGGCTACGCCACCGCCTGCATCGGCAAATGGGGCCTGCAAGGCCCGGGCACGCCGGTCAATCAGCCGAGCCATCCCTCGAAGCGCGGCTTCGATTACTTCTTCGGCTACCTCGCCCACCTTTCGGCGCACAACCACTACCCGGAAGAACTGACCGGCGTAGATAATCAGGGCCAGCCGAACGGCTTCTTCGACAACACCACCAAAATCACCGCGCAGCTCGGCAAGTGCTACTCGACCGATCTGATCACCGCGCGGGCGAAGAAGTGGATCGCCGACCAGCACACCGCCAGCCCGGCCCAGCCCTTCTTCCTCTACCTGACCTACGCCGCGCCGCACGCCCAGCTCGATGTGCCGACCCAGCCCTACCCCGCGGGCGATGGCCTCGACGGCGGCATGCAGTGGACTGGCACGCCCGGCGCCATGATCAATACCGCCAGCGGCACCATCAACTCGTGGATCCATCCCGACTACGCCAGCCAGGCCGGCTGGAGCGATGTCGCGAAACGCCACGCGACCATGATGCGGCGGATCGATGATGCCGTGGGCGACCTGACCGCGACGCTGGACGAACTCGGCATCGACGATAACACGCTGGTCGTTTTCACCTCTGACAATGGCCCGGCGAACGAAGCTGGCTCCGGCGGCAGCTACACCCACGACCCGCGCTTCTTCGATTCGTATGGCCCGCTGGAAGGCATCAAGCGCGACACCTTGGAAGGCGGCATCCGCGTGCCAGCGCTGGTCCGCTGGCCCGCCCACATCACCGCCGGCGGCATCTCGCAGACGCCAGCGCAATTCCACGATTGGCTCCCGACCTTCGCTGAAGTCGCGGGCGTACCTCAGCCGGAGCGCGCGGATGGCGTCTCGCTGGTTCCCTCGCTGACGGGCACCGGCACCCAGCGGCCTTCCACCGTCTATGTGGAGTATTCCATTGCCGTCAACACGCCGAACTGGCCCACCGTTTTCCCGAACCACGCCAACGAACCGCGCAACGAGATGCAGGTGCTCTTCATGAATGGCTACAAGGGCATCCGCACCAACGTCGCCTCGCATGCGGACAACTTCCGCATCTACAACACCCTGGCCGACCCGGCCGAATCAACCAACCTCACCGGACAACCGGGCGTGCCAACGCAACAGCAGTTCAAGGACAAAGTCCTTCAACTCCGCCGCACCAGTCCCTCCTCCGCGCGAAGTTACATCGATGGCCAGCCGGTGCCACCGGTCCCGTCGCCTGCGTCTTCACGGGCGGCGAGAAATCCGATGTCGCCAGCGAGGTCCGCCACTACATCGATGGCCGCTTGGAAGCCACCACCGCGGTGAAGCCGCATCGTGTGGAAACCCTGGTCACCGGCGACAAGGCGCTCCCTCTCTCCTTCGGTCGCCGCCTCGATCCGGATACGAATTTCCGCACCTTCCGCGGGGAGATGGACGAGATCTACGTCTTTCCCTGCGCGCTCACGCCGGAGCAGATCGAGCGGCTGCACTCAGAGAACCAGCCGCCGGCGCTGCGGCGGTGACAGGATTGTCACCACGGGCATCCCGGTTTCTTGACGTTCACGGAGCGACTCCCTAGCGTTGGATTCAGTGTAAAGCACGGCCCCTGCTTCCTCCCTGGCTGGCCAAACCCAACATTCCGCCAGACGAGGTTGCGGCAGGGGTAGCATCCCCAGCAATTGAAACCCGGTTGTCACCATCATCGGCTCGCCGATGCCAGTGGGAACTGGTTCAAACCCAAAAGACATGACCTCCCATCATCGCCGGACGGTGTCGATCGACGCGTCCTTTCTGCTCCGCAAGTTTCCCGATCTCGCCCGCTTGCTCCGCCAGGGCTACGACCCTGACGAGGTGGGCCAGGCGTGGATGAACCAAGCACGGCGCACCGCTTCCCGCCAACAGTCGCAGCGTCGTAGCCACGGCGCGGAGGAAGATTGGGAACAGGCCAAGGCGGTACTTCACCAGGTGCTTCATACCGACGATCCGAACTTCAATGTGATCCGCGGCCTCCTGTTCGCCCGTCCGGATATCCAGACGCCGGTGCTGGTGTCCACGCTCAGCCTGTGGCTGGCCGGCCACCTTGGCCTCTCCCTGACCATGGCCACGCCCTTGGTCGCCGTGATGCTCTACGAGATCGCCACCGCACAGGATCTCCCGCTCGAGACCGCGAACTGATCCGGCTCAGGGCGTGTCTGAAAAATGTAGCTGGGCATCTTGCCCCAGTCCGTTGAAAGGGCGTCCCGCCCGTTCCCTTGGTTTCCTCATCTGGACTCTCAAGAAGACGAGAATGCGAAGATATTTTTCAGACAGCTTCTCAGAGTTTTTCCTCCAGCAACTGGAAGCGGTGGTTGTAGAGGCCACCGCTGTATTTCCGGCAGCAGGCATAGCAGGCGACCACACGACTGATGCGCTTCACCCGCCGGATCGTCGTCAGACACTGCGGGCAGATGTAGGCGAAGTTCCGCTTCATCCGCTTGCGCTTGAAGGGAAGCGTGTGGAAGGGCTGCTCGTTCGGGATGCCGAGCTCGGCGCAAGCCGCACGCCACTCCGCCCCATGGACCTCGATCCGCCGGCGGCCGGCGCGTTCGTAAGCCACCAGATGCGCAAGCTCATGGCGCAAGGTCCGCCAGATTTCCTCCGGCGCCTGTTCCTTGAGCTTGGGATTGAGCTCGATCAACCGGTCTGGCCACCACGCGCGACCGGCGGTGGTTTGCATGCGGGCGTTCCAGCTCACCTGCACCCGATGGGCGAGTTCAGGCAGATCGAGAAACTCCGCCTTTTCGCGGCACCATTCAGTCAGCCCGCCATCGATTTTCGCAGGCTGGCGGCGAAAACCGGACGGTGGCGCGACCCGGGGTTTGATACCCCAGTTAAGTGTCATTTGACGGAACGCCCACGCCATCCAACCGGCCTCTAGCAAGTCGCTTGCCGACTTGCAATAGGACAGCAGCAAAACCACGCGAAATTTTCATGCGTCACCGCAGAGCCCCATCGGGCAGCGTGAAAACCTTCACCCGCGAAGTCCCTCCTTTTGCCAAGACCACCTGCGATTTTGCCAGACCGAAATGCGCCGCCAAGACCTCCCGCAAGGCGGCATTCGCCTTCCCCTCCACCGGCGGCGCGGCGACCTTCACGCGCAACACGCGCCCGGCACGCGGATCATCTTCCCAACCGATCACCTCGCCGGCACGGGCGTTCGGCACGGCGAGGACTCGGATTTCCACAAGACCTACGGAGGCGTCGCGACATCGCGGAAACTGCGAATCGAGACGAGCTTGGTTTCCGGATTGTCGGTCATCACTTGGAGCACACGCTTCGGTCCGGGATGCGGCCAGATCCCGGAGGAGAAGGACTGCCACTCGCCGTCCGCTTGGCAGGTGCCCTTGAACGCGGAAGAATTGGCGTCGTTCACCGGCGGATCCTCGATGTTGCGGATCTCGCCCGGCTTGAAGTCGAAGATCTTCTTCTCCAGATCGAGCTTCACCGGCAGCGAGCTCAGGTTGGCAATCTTGATGGAGCCTGCCGGGAAGGCCTTCTTGCTATCGTCCACCACCACGATCTTGCTCGTAGGGCTACCGGCTTTCTCCGGCACGAACAGCAGGATGACCGAGCCGCCGCCAGAGGGCAGTTGGCAGGAACCGATTACCTGCGCCGGATCCTTCACACTGGCGGCACCCGCCTGGGTGGTGAGCACGATCTTCGGCCCCTTGAGCTTCAGCGTCGTCCCCTCATGATTGAGGAAGGACTTCACCTCCAGCTTCCCGGCATCGGGCGCGCCGCCATCGTGGTGGACGTGGACTTCCGGACCCGGATTGTCCTGGCCCAGCGTGATCCCGCGGACTTGGTATTCCTGGCCGTAGGAGACGGTGGCCGAAAGGTACACCGCGGCCACGGCGGCGAAAGAACGAGCATTCATGGGTTGCTTGGGTTGGGAAGGAAAACGCCGCCGTTCCCGGAGGAAGGCGGCGTGTGAAGCCAGTTAGAAGTCCTCACCGGCGACATCGCGGATACCTCGTATCTCAACCTGCTCGGTCTTCGGGTTCAAGAACAGAACCTGCAGCGATCGCTTGGTGCCTGGATGCGGCCACACTCCGGACCCGATGCGCTGCACCTGCCCGTTTGCCGACGAGAAGGCCTTCATGGCAGAGGAATTGGCCGCTCCCACCGGCGGATCCTCGATGACCTTGGTCTCGCCGCTGGCGAAGTCGAAGTTCTTGTTCTCGAGCTGGATGCGGACGCCGTGCGGGCTCAGGTTCATCACCTTGAAGGATCCCGGCGGGAAGGCCCGCTTCGAGTCTTCGATGACGAGCACCCGGAATGGGGTGTCGCCCGCCTTGCCGCTGCCGGGCAGGAACATGAAAATGCCGCTCTTCAGATTCGCCGGCACCTTCGTTTTCGCGACCACGCTGGCGGTATCCTTGATGCTGGCCGCGTCCGCGGACTTGGTGAAGATCAGACTCTCCGCTTGGGACGGCTGCAGGTTGAACTCGTGATTGAGGTAGTTCTTCACGTCGAGCTTCACCCCCGGAATCTTGCCGCCCAAGGCAGGATCGTGGACGAACACTTCCGCGGGCGGAGCATCGAGCTGGAATGAAAGGCCCCGGATTTTGAGGCCTGGCTTTTCCTCAGGCGTGGCGGGTGCCGTCTCGCCCCCCGTCCCGGGTGCAGGGGCTGGGGCAGGGGCCGGCGGTTGCTGCGCGTGAAGTGCAAGGCTGCCGGCGACGACGGCCAAACAAAGGTGATGGATTTTCATGACGGGTCGTTACAAGGCAGCATCACACCTCCTCGGGAGAAAGCCAGCGGAAGGAAGTGATGACGAAGCGACGGCCGAAGCGGATGTTCGTCTCCTTGGTCAGTTGGACCGTCTTGAGCTCCGGCTCCTCGGAGGAGTCGAGGTAGTCGGGCGTGCGCTGCACGATGGCCTCGCACCACGCCTTCGCCTCGACCTTGCCATCCTTGGCCTTGGACTCGCCATAAGAGCGGATGCGGAAGGTATCGCCGCGGACGGTGATCACCGGGGCCAGCGCCATCAGCAGGTCCCCTTGGGTCAGGAGCGACGGCGCGCCTTCTGCCGACTTGCCTTCACGCGCCAAGGGGTTGGCGATGTTCGTCAGCGCCGCGGGATTCGGAGGAGCCGACGCACCGAGATCCTTCGAATCGAGCGCGTGGTACTTGTCGTTGATCTTCGACCGGTCGATCGCCGTCTGCAGCAAGCCGGCAAGGACATGCAGACCATTGCCGGAGCCAAGGCGGCGGTTCACGAACTCACCCAGCGAAAGCGAGGGCGCCCGGTCCACGGAACCACGCTCGCGGATCTGCTCCACGATATTAATGGCGAGGATGTCGATCTGCTCGTCGGTCAGGGCGCGGAAGCCGGCCCAGCGGAGCGTGCCCGCCACGTCGATGCCAGAGCTCTTCGGCGTGCCGTCCGGGTCGCCGGCGATCGGCAGGCCGAAGCGCGGGAAGCCGGTCTTCTTGTCCGGAGACATGTCGGCAAGCGTCCAACCCTTGAGCTCGGCATCCCGCATGGAGGCGAGCATTGCCTTCCATGCACCGACCGAGTCGGAGTTCACGTTGAACGGCCCCTGGATGGCGAGAACGCTGCCGATGCGCTTGGCGAACTGCTCGTCGTTGAGGGCGTTCAGTTGCTCCGACTTTTCCTTGGGAGAACCATCACCCTGAAGCATCGGGATGAAACGCGGATTCAGCAGCTTGCTTTGCCCATCGAGGAACTTTTCCAGCAAGCTCTGGCGGCTCCCGCTGGAAACCATCGTATTGGTGAAGTTCGCGACGGTGGAGAAATAGGTGCTGTCCCACAGCGCATCATTGATCAGATACGAGTGGTCGAGCATGTCATACTGGGTCCGGATCGTGAGGCCGGACGAATCCGTCGGCGACTTGCGGCTCACCGCACTGCTCGGAATCAGCGGATGCGCCCGCGAATTGCCGAACGCATGCGTCACGCGCGGCAGGTGCGAGCTCGACACCAGGTTGGCGCTGACCAGATCACCAAGGCTGGCGGCCGGCAACAGCGGCACCCGGAACATCGGCACGTTCGACACGCCGCCTTGCGAATACGAGGTGGCTCCATAGAAACCGCGGTTGGTGCCGGGATCCAGCTCGATGCCGCCAGGATTGGTGTTGAAGTCGGTCACTTCTTCGAAGCGCAGGTCATAGGAGTCCAGCGCATTGCCGATTCGAGTGGAGGTCTGTTCGGCACCTTCCACCACCGGGTGGTTGTGAAGCCACGGCATCGAGTAATCGAGCGCGGTCTTGGTCGTCTTCGCCGTCATCGAAAGGATGGCGAAGGGCGACTTGCCGCCCACCGACTTGTCAGTCGGCGTCTGGAGGATCTGGCCGACGCGGAAGTTCCGCTTGATCGTCGGGTTGGCCGGATTGGAACTGATCTCGTTGACCGGATTGCCCATCTTGAAGCGGTACGTCCGCAGCATGTCGATCGCCGTGTTGTCGAGGTTGTTGGTATCGACCTTCTGGCCGGCGAGCAAATCGACCACGAAGTCCGGCTGGTTGTTCACGGTCACCGTGCGGCCCGGCCGGGCTTCCACGCCGAAGGTATCGGTCACCTTGATCGCCATCCAGCCGTCGCCCCTGCGGGCCGGATTCTCAAAGTCATAGAGCGTGCTCGCGGGACGCCGGTTGTCGGAATAGGTCAGGTGGTCAACCTGCAGGCCGGCGCGCGGATCCCAGCCCGGGACAGTTTCGATCCCGTAGGTATTGCCCGTCCGGTTGTCACGGTTGCCGAAGTTGCTTCCCGACCTCCAGTCAAAGAAGCTGCGTGGATTCCACGGATCGGCGGTTTCCTTGGCCCACGACCAATCGCGCTCCACCCAAGGGGAAAAGACCTTCACTTCACCCGGCTGCAGGGTGATGCGGTTTCCCGGCTGCAGGTTCGGCCGCATGTCCGTGAGCAGGAAGGTGAAGTAGCGCCGGGCATTCGTGTTGAACTGGTTGTCGATCTGGAAGCGGCTCAAGCCATGGAAGTTCCCCGACGCGTAGTCGTCACGGAGCCAGGCACCGTTCTTCTTCATGCCGAAGACCACCGGCGGATCCCAGATCCGGACCCGCAGCTTGGTTACGTCCAAGGCCACGTCATACGGATTGTAGAGCGTGATGACCGGGTCGTACGCGAGGTGCGGCACGCCATACTGGGTATTTCCCTTCGGATTGCCGCTGTTGTTGTAGAAGTCAACGCGGTCCTGGATGTGGTTGTAGTGCGAGACCACCGAGAACATCACCTGAAGCTTGGCGATCACCGGCAGCAGACGCTCGGCGGTCGGCGACGGACGGAGGCCATTCGAAACGATGGCCAGATCGGAGGAGTTCAGCGCTACCTTCGGCGTGCCTTGGGCGGTCGAAGACACCCGGCGGTTGAGCTGGTAGTGGCTGCGCAGGTAGTCCCAGCGCGGCGCACCATCGTTCACCGTGTTATAGAGCGTCACCTGGCTGTTGACGTTCGGCGAAGCGTTCGTCGATTCGAAGAGCGTCGTGAGGTCGGTCTTCAACCCGCCTTCGACGGTGTTGGTCAACAGGCCTACCGACTGCGAGGTGATGTCGGACTGACGGCTCAGGATTTCCTGACCCTTGTCCTTGCCGACCGCGACCACCGCGCTGTTGAGAGAGACGACCTTCTGCGGATCTCCGAGGGTGACTGGAGCCAGGCTCGCCACGATGTCCTCGGGGCGGGCGCGGCC
Source organism: Luteolibacter arcticus (assembly GCF_025950235.1). NCBI lineage: Bacteria > Pseudomonadati > Verrucomicrobiota > Verrucomicrobiia > Verrucomicrobiales > Verrucomicrobiaceae > Neoluteolibacter > Neoluteolibacter arcticus. Next base: position 81,776 of record NZ_JAPDDT010000021.1, read on the forward strand.
AGGAGCGATCCGCTGCGCAATGCGCTCGCCATCGGTCGTCGGCTCGCGATCTTCAAGTTGGATCGGAGCCTTCTGGCTCTCATCCATCACAGCCCAGGCGAAAGTTCCCAACCGGCTTTCCGACGTCTGGACCGCCACCTTGGAAGCACGCAGCTCAGGTCCGATCAACCCGGTTCCCTGAGGAACACCCACCGTCGCCGGATTCACCATCCAGACCGGCTCGGAAAGCTCCGAACCGGGAAGCGCGGCACTCAAGGCATCCTTTGAATCTCTCGTGGACACCAACCATCCGCGGAATTTGTCAGCCTTGTCGGAATAGTTCGGAGCGGTCGTGCCCGGCACCCAACGCCAGCTCTGCCAGGCGCCGACCAGATTGGGCTCCGCGGCATCCTTGACGATGGATGACGCTCTTGCCGAGATCCCTTGGTCCGGCCCGAGCGACGTCTGCAGTTCGCCGATCGCCAGCATCAGGGCGAGGCGGGCATTCGCTTGAGCCTCCGCACGGGCGAGGCCGGTGCTACTCGAGCGCAAGGAGATCGTCGAAAGCCCGAGCAGGCCGACCGCGAGAACCGTCAGCAGCACCATCAGGGACAATGAGATCACCAAGGCGAACCCCCGGTCTCCCGGGCGATGACGACGAAAATGTGCGAAGTTGGGTTTCACAGGACAATCTTGTACTTACTTTGAGCATACATCAAACCCGTTTTCTGTCAGCGTGAGTTTTCCCAAAGACGCTGTGCGGGTTACGACGGAAACAGAAATCGAGTCGGGCCACGCGGGTGACGTGTTCCCTTGAAGGTTTTGTAAAGGTATCACAGTTTCGCGCGGTCGCTTGTAAACTTCGGCTTTGCCTGTGTATGAAATAACCAGCGCCCTTTTTGGATTCCATGGGCGGGCCCGCACGACAAAACCTGCGGACTAGTGGCCGCCCTGCGGGAGTCACTCCTTGCCGCCGCCACTCCGGAACAAGTGCGTGAATGCCACTAACCAAGCGGCTGGACCTGCTTTCCTCCGACGATTGAACATCCTTCCCCACGTTTCAAAAGGTGCATTGGCTGTCACCCTTCGGCCACATTCCGGACCCTGTCGACTCGGGAAGCTACGCACCGGAAATTGGGACGATTTTACAGATCGAACTACCTTTTTGGACCGAATGCCGGATCGAATTTCCACGCTTCCCGGTAGCGGGGGATCTTTCTAACGTCCCGCTGGCATGGACGAGGCGCCGGAATTGGGACGAGAGCCGACGCGGCGCGAATGGGCAGGATTCTGGTGCTTGATCTGCCAGCAGACCCAGAGCGCCTTCAACGACAAGTTCGCCCAGTTCCTCCTGATCCCGTTGGGCGGCTGGCTCGCCGGGACCTCATCCAGCATCGTGCTGGTCGCCGGCATCATCATCACCCTGCCGTTCTTTCTCTTCGCCCCGCTGGCAGGCTGGCTCAGCGACCGCTTCTCGAAGCGGAACGTATTGGTCGGCTCGGCCCTGGCCCAGTCGGTCATCCTCGGCCTGCTTTGCCTCGCCATCATCGCCAAGAGCTTGCCCATGGCGATCCTGGCGGCCTTCGCGCTGGCCACCCTCACCGCCTTCTATACCCCCGCGAAGATGGGCATCGTGAAGGAACTGGTGGGCTCGCGTCACCTCGGCTTCGCCAGCGGCTTCCAGCAAATGATGGCCATGCTGGCGATCCTTGCCGGGCAAATCGTCGCGGGAATCATCTTCAGCGACCGCTTGGAAAGCTCGGGCGATGGATGGCAAGCGGCCTACGGACCGCTATGGCTGCTGGCCATCCTCAGCCTGCCGGTGATCCTGCTGGCGTGGCTCATCCCCCCCACCCCCCGCGGCTCCACCCAGCCCTTCTCAGCTGCGCTGGCGCTGCACCATGGCCAACAGCTCCGGACCCTGTGGAGCGACCGCACACTCCGCCGCACTTCCTTCGGCATGGCCTTTTTCTGGGGGTTCGCCGGCTTCATCAACCTGTGGTCGCTGGAAGTCGCCAAGGAACTGACCGGCGGCGGCCTCGAGTTCGGCCGCGTCTCGTCGAAGTTCATGGCAGCCGCGTCGCTGGGAATGGTCGGCGGCTTCGGCGCGGCGTCGCTGCTCCTGCGCCGGCGGATTGAACTCGGCTGGGTGCCAGTCGCCGGCGTTGCGATGACGATTTCCACCTTGGTGCTGTCGATGATCGATCCAAGTGCTCCGGCCTTCCTCATGGCCTTGGCCACGACGGCATTCTTCGCGGCGATTTTCCTGACCCCGCTGAATGCCCACCTTCAGGATCGCTGCCCGCCGGATAAGCGCGGCGAGATCCTTGCGGCGGCATCGTTGCAGGAATGCGTCGCCGGCGTCGGCGCGGTCGCCCTGCTCTACGGCCTGGGATCGGCACGCGACATTCTCGGCTCACCGTGGTGGCTAGGCCTTCACGCACAGTTGCTGGTCGCTGCGATCGCCTGCGGCGCGATCACCATCTACATCGTGCGCCTGATCCCGGCCGAACTCGTCCGCGTCGTCGGCCTGGCCATCATCCGCCTGATCTATCGGATCCGCAGCACGGGTTCGTTTCCGGAGAAGGGCGGCGTGCTGCTGTTGCCGAACCACATCACCTGGGCGGACGCGTTTTTCCTGACCGCCGCTTGCCCGCGGCCGGTGCGCTTCGTCATGGAAGCCGGCTTCACCGGAAATACTGCCGTGCGAATCTTCAGCCAGCTCTTCGATACCGTGCCGATCTCCTCCTCGAAGCCGCGCGAAGCGCTCCGTGCCTCCGCCGAGGCTCTTAAAGAAGGCCACGTCGTCTGCATCTTCCCGGAAGGCCAGCTCACCCGCACCGGCACCTTGCAAGAGCTCAAGCGCGGCTTCGAGATCATCGCCCGCCAGGCCGGCTGCCCGCTCGTCCCCACCTGGACCGATGGCGCCTGGGGCTCGATCTTCTCCTTCGAAGGCAACCGCTTCTTCACCAAATTTCCCTACCGCCTCCGCTACGGCATCAGCGTCGCCTTTGCCCCCGCGATGGCTCCGGACGAAGCGGACCTGGAGAAAATCCGCCGCGGGATGCAACAAGCCTCGGCCATCGCGCTCGCCGAACGCGCCAGCGATCCGGCGCAGGCCAATGCCCTCCAGCTCGCCCACGTGAACGCGCTCCAGCGTGGCACCGACTTTGGGGTCTTGGACACCGATCCACTCCCCGACTCGCTGACGGCCCTGGCGATCTTTGAGAACCTGTTCCGCGCCATCCGCCGCGAATCGCCCTTCCCCGATCCCAGCTCGGAAACCCATTGGCTGGGCGGCAACGCGCTGCGTGAAAAGATCGAGTCGTCGAAGATCCAGCACGGCGGTGTGTTCTTCGACTTCAGCGACCACGCCAAGGAACCGCTCGCTCACTCCGGGTGGGTGCATTGCCCCTGCCTCGCGATCAATGGCGTGATCATCGCCATGTCGATGCCCGATCCACCCAAGGCCCACCCCGGCAGCAAGGATCAAAAGGGCTGCAAGCCCGGTGCACTCGGTATCCTGCTGCCCGGCTTCTGGATCGATGGCACCACGCTCCGCGGTCCCGCGATTCCGGAAGGCCTCGCACTGCCAGACGGCGTCACCCTCGACGAAGAAGGCTTCCTCTTTCTTCCCTAACAACTTCTCACGGCACCCCGGTAGTCACCCGGAAGAAGTTCTTCGGCAGCGCCCCTCCCGTCGGATCGGTCACCGGTCCGAAGGTGGCTTGGCCAGCCGCATTCAGGGGAATGACAGCGATATTGTGCCATACATCCACTCCACCCAGATCCAAGGATGCCTGGAGGAATACGGGAGCGAGCGGTGTCCCGCCATTGATGCTACCGCTGATCGTGTAATTCGCACCGCTCTTGCCGATCACCACATTCTCCAACCGCAACACGCCGCTGCCACTGCCCGCCGGGGCCGCGACCCGTTGAAGCGCCAGCGAGCCGGCACCGCGGTTCGAGGCCCACAGGATTCCGCCATTCGGCAAGGACGCGATGTCGTAAACGGCCGGCAGCCTGACCAAAGCATCGGAGACGGTGCCCTGCGCCGTGGCATTCGCTTCCGCCGTGCCCACCAGCTTGGTGCGAACGGCGCGGACCGTGCCGCCTTGCACCTCTTCCCAGAAGATCGCGGCGGCGTCCCCGTAGCGCGCGATCCGCGGATAGATGGCGAAGGTGTTGGCGGGATAGCTCGTCAGCCAGGTTGACGTCCCGGCCACCCCCGCCGGAGTGATCTCGACGAAGCGCACGTCGAAGTTGTTGCGGGTGAGCTTGGTCGTGTAGACCACGCCGAAGCTCCCATTGGCGAGCTTCACCATGCCGCCGGTCTGGGTGTTCGTGGTGTTGTTGCCTATCGTCCCGCTGATCGCGAAATACTGGGTATCGCCCGTGAAGGAGGTGCTCGCAATGGAGTCCTGCCAGCGCCCGAAGACCAAGGCGCGCGGATAGGCGTCGCCGTGCGCGAGGGTGTAGATGTTGTTCCCATCCACCAGCAGACGCTGGTCGAAATTATGGCTGCAGTACCACGGGTTCACCACCGTGAGCACCCCGGTCAGGCTCATCGTCGCCACGTGCCCACCTTGGTGGCGCACGTTGTCTTCCCAGCGCTGTGTGTGGCCCGTGTAGGCGATCAGCCTCTGCGTGGCGGGATTGAAAACGAGCCGCCCGCTCGAGAACGTGCCGGGCTCGCCCTTCGAGCCCACCTGCGCCTTGTTCTGCGTGCCGAACACCAGCGTCGAGAACAGCGTCGCCCCCGCCGGACTCACCCGGGAGATCCAGTACTCGAAATCCGCACCGTTCGTCGCGTTGTTCTTCGCGTAGGAGATCGCAAAGCTGCCATCCGCGGGGATGCGCGTGAAGCCGATCAGCTTCGTGGCACTCTGCAGCACCGTGGGATCGATCCGGCCTGTTAGATTCCCCGCCACATCCAGCGAAAGGATCGAGATCCCGGTCCCCGAGGCATTGAGAAACGCGACGTTGCTCGAACTATCGGCATTCGCCGCCAAGATCACCCCCGGCCGGTGGCCATAGTCCGAAACCACCGTATGCGACGGCTCGGTACCGGGAAAACCGGTGACGGAAATCACCTTCGTCTCCACCGTGGTGATGGGTGTGAGTGCCGGTAGCCCTGCATGCAAGGGCAGCAGGACCAGCCCGACAACGAACCCGCAATGACGCCATGTTTTCATGGTGAAACAGCCTGAGTGGATCGCCCGCCGCTTTGGTTAACCGGGCATCACCGCGATGCGGCCGGATTCCAAGCGTAGGTTTGATATTGCTGAACTTCGCGGGAAGTTCCCGAAAACGCAAACGATGTTCATCTCACGCCTCCGGCGCGGCCCCATTCTGGCGGCCACACCCTCACCAACTCATTAATAATGAGAAACCGCGGACAGGGAGGGATTCGAACCCTCGGTAGTATTGCTACTACACACGCTTTCCAAGCGTGCTCATTCGACCACTCTGACACCTGCCCTCAAGCGGAAGGGCGCGGACCCTAGGGACCACCCGCCTGCTTGGCAACCCGATTTTCGGAGAGAAAAATCCACGGCCGCTTTGCTCGCAGGCCGGCTTGTCGCACCGGGACAATTTGTCGCCCCGCGGCGCGCCAAGATGGCCAGTTTTGACGCACCCGCGACGCCCCCTCCCTGCATGACACAACTGCAAGCGACTGGCTTTCAAAGCCAAAACAATCCTCCGGGCGCGCTGGCACCCAGCTTGCGAAAGGCGGGACCAGCGAAACGTGCCCGCGACGAGCGGGCCCAGGCAAATCTCACCTCCAACCCACCTTAGCTTATGTCCAAGATTCTCGGCATCGACCTCGGCACCACAAACTCCTGCATGGCCATCATGGATGGCGGCGAAGCGGTCGTGCTGGAAAACTCGGAAGGTGCGCGCACCACGCCCTCCATCGTCGCTTTCACCAAATCCGGCGAGCGCCTCGTCGGTCAAGCCGCCAAGCGCCAGGCCGTCACCAATCCGAAGAACACCGTCTTCTCCGCCAAGCGCCTGATCGGCCGCAAGTTCTCCGAGCTTTCCGAGGCCGACAAGAAGATGCCCTACAAGATCGTCGAGGCCGCCAATGGCGATGCCCACATCCAGGTGGAAGTCGGCGGTGAAACCAAGACCTACTCGCCGCAGGAAGTCGCGGCCATGGTGCTTGGCAAGCTCAAGGCCGATGCCGAAGCAAAGCTCGGCGAAACCATCACCGACGCGGTGATCACCGTGCCGGCCTATTTCAACGACTCCCAGCGCAACGCCACCAAGGCCGCCGGGGAGATCGCCGGACTCAATGTCCGCCGCATCATCAACGAGCCGACCGCCGCGGCACTCGCCTACGGCCTCGACAAGAAGGCATCCGAAAAGATCGCCGTCTATGACCTCGGCGGCGGCACCTTCGACATCTCGGTGCTCGATATCGACGACGGCGTCTTCGAAGTGCTCGCCACCGATGGCGACACCCAGCTCGGCGGCGATGACTGGGACAACGCGCTGATCTCGTGGATCGTCGGCGAGTTCAAGAAGGATCAGGGCATCGACCTCTCCAGCCAGCCAGACGCGCTCCAGCGCATCAAGGAAGAGGCGGAAAAGGCCAAGATCGCCCTGTCTTCCAGCCAGTCTTACGACATCTCGCTCCCCTTCATCACCGCCGACCAGACCGGCCCGAAGCACATCCAACTTAGTCTTTCTCGCGCCAAGCTGGAGCAGCTCACCGACTCCCTGTTCGAGCGCACCAAGAAGCCCGTCCGCGACTGCCTCAAGGAAGCCGGCGTCTCCGCCTCACACGTCGATGAACTGGTTCTCGTCGGCGGCATGACCCGCATGCCCAAGGTCATCGAGGTCGCCAAGGAACTCGCCGGCAAGGAACCTCATCGCGGCGTCAACCCGGACGAAGTGGTCGCCATCGGCGCCTCCATCCAGGGCGGCGTGCTCAAGGGCGACGTGAAGGACGTGCTCCTGCTCGACGTGACCCCGCTCACGCTTTCGATCGAAACCGAAGGCTCGCGCGCCACCTCGATGATCGACCGCAACACCACCGTGCCGGTGAAGAAGTCGCAGGTCTTCTCGACCGCGTCGGACAACCAGCCCGCCGTGGACATCCGCATCTGCCAAGGCGAGCGCCCGATGTTCTCCGACAACAAGCTGCTCGGAAACTTCAAGCTGGATGGCATCACCCCGGCCCGCCGCGGCGAACCGCAGATCGAAGTGACCTTCGACATCGACGCCAACGGCATCCTTCACGTCTCCGCCAAGGACAAGCAGTCCGGCAAGGAGCAGAAGATCTCGATCCAAGGCTCGTCCGGTCTTTCCAAGGATGAAATCGAACGCGCCAAGGCAGAAGCCGAATCGCACGCCGAGGAAGACCGCAAGCGTGTCGAAGCCGTCGATACCAAGAACAAGGCCGAGAACCTTGTTTACAGCGTGGAAAAGCAGCTCACCGAGCTTCCCGCCGAAGCGCCAGAAGAACTCAAGTCCGGCATCCAGGCCAAGGTCGATGCCGTAAAGGACGCGCTCAAGTCCGATGACATCGACGCCATCAAGAGCAACGTCGCCACCCTCGAAAGCGCGCTGCAGGACCTCTACAACGCCGCCCAACAGGCCCAAGCCGCCGCCGGCGGTGGAGCCCCCGGTGCCGCACCTGACGTGGACGTCGAGGTCCCCGAGTCCGGCCCATCCGAACCCCGCCAAGCCAAGGGCAAGGTCGTGGAGGCTGAAGTCGTCGATAAATAATCCGGTTCTCACCTGATTGACGCCCGGCCTTCCGGGCGTCAATCACGCGTCCCCGCAAGAAGTCTTTCCCAACCCCTTTCCGCGTCGCCCCCAAGGCACGCGGCATCCCAACCAACCAACGCAAACCAAACCAAAGAACACATGGCTACCATCAAACCACTCGGTCAACGCGTGCTCGTGAAGCGGCTCGACGCCGAAGCTGTCAGCGCCGGCGGCATCGTCCTGCCCGACACCGCGAAGGAAAAGCCCCAGGAAGCCGAAGTCCTCAGCCTCGGCACCGGCGGCAAGGATGAAGATGGCAAGACCATCGAGTTCACCGTCAAGGTGGGCGACAAGGTCCTCATCTCCAAGTACGGCGGCACCGAAGTCAAAGTCGACGGACAGGAAGTCCTGATCGTTTCCGAGTCCGACATCCTCGGCATCGTCGCCTGAGGCGACCGGTTATTCGTTACTGGGGATTGGTTATTGGGAAGGAACTCCCGAACCGGCCCCGCTCGAATGACCCTCCTCAAAGATCCAAAAACAAGTAACAAAGTAACCATTTAGCACACCATGGCCAAACAACTCCAATTCGACGAATCCGCCCGCCAGGCCCTCCTGCGCGGTGTTGAGAAGCTCGCCCGTGCCGTCAAGGCAACCCTCGGCCCAGCCGGCCGCAATGTCATCCTCGACAAGAAGTTCGGCTCCCCGACCATCACCAAGGACGGCGTCTCCGTTGCCAAGGAAATCGAGCTCGAGTGCCCCTATGAAAACATGGGCGCCCAGTTGATTCGTGAAGTCTCCAGCCGCACCTCCGACATCGCCGGTGACGGCACCACCACCGCCACCGTGCTTGCCGAGGCCATCTACAAGGAAGGCCTCCGCAACGTCACCGCCGGTGCCAACCCGATCTCGCTCCAGCGCGGCATCATGAAGGCCACCGAGGCCATCGTGGCCCAGCTCAAGGTCATCTCCAAGGACGTCAACGACACCAAGGAAATCGCCCAGGTCGCCACCGTCTCCGCCAACTGGGACGAAACCATCGGCGGCATCATCGCCGATGCCATGGACAAGGTCGGCAAGGACGGCACCATCACCGTGGAAGAAGCCAAGGGCATCGAGACCACCCTCGACGTGGTCGAAGGCATGCAGTTCGACAAGGGCTACCTCAGCCCCTACTTCGTGACCGATGCGGAGAGCATGGAAGTCGTGCTCGACAACGCCTACCTCCTCATCAACGAGAAGAAGATCTCGTCCCTCAAGGACATGCTTCCTCTCCTCGAGAAGGTCGCCAAGACCGGCCGCCCGCTGCTCATCATCGCTGAAGATGTCGAAGGCGAAGCCCTGGCTACCCTCGTGGTGAACAAGCTCCGTGGCATCCTCAACATCGCCGCCGTCAAGGCCCCGGGCTTCGGTGACCGCCGCAAGTCCATGCTGGAAGACCTCGCCGTCCTCACCGGTGGCAAGGTCATCACCGAAGACCTCGGCATCAAGCTCGAGTCCGTCGAGCTCGCCGACCTCGGCACCGCCAAGCGCATCACCATCTCGAAGGAAGCCACCACCATCGTGGAAGGTGCCGGCACCAGCGAGACCATCACCGGTCGGGTCAACCAGATCCGCCGCCAGATCGAAGACTCCACCAGCGATTACGACCGCGAGAAGCTCCAGGAGCGCCTCGCCAAGCTCGCCGGCGGTGTGGCCGTCATCAACGTCGGTGCTGCCACCGAGACCGAGATGAAGGAAAAGAAGGCCCGCGTGGAAGACGCCCTGCACGCCACCCGCGCTGCGGTGGAAGAAGGCATCGTCGCCGGCGGTGGTACCGCGCTGATCCGCGCCCAAGCCGCCGTGGGTGACCTCGGCCTCGTGGGCGACGAGAAGACCGGTGCCGGCATCGTGGCCCGCGCCATCGAGGCCCCGCTCCGCCAGCTCGCTGCCAATGCCGGCCGCGAAGGCGCGCTGATCGTCGAGAACGTCAAGACCAACAAGGACGGCTTCGGCTACAACGTCGCCACCGACACGTACGAGGACCTCATCGCCTCCGGCGTTGTCGACCCGACCAAGGTGACCCGTTCCGCCCTGCAGAACGCCGCCTCGATCGCCGGCCTGCTCCTCACCACTGAGGCGCTTATCACCGAGATCAAGGAAGAGAAAGCCGGCGGCGGTGGTGGCCACGGCCACGACCACGGCGGTGGCATGGGCGACTACTAAGCCCTATCCTGAAGTGGCTACGGCGTCCTGCCGCAAGCCTCTGCAAGAATTCAAAAGCCGGACGGGAAACCGTCCGGCTTTTTTCTGGATCTCCGCCAGATCTGCCGATGGGAACGAGGGCATCCCCAAGTTCCGGAGCGACGACCAGTCGGGATGAAGAACTGAGCATCCCGCACCTTCGCCTTGAACGGCGCCGCCGTTTCCCCATTAAGGAGCCGGGACGAATGGCACTTACTTAAGGCCGATTTCGTTGAAAATTAGAGACGGAAAGCCGGTCCTGGCAGG